>CAYSUA010000375.1:0-6331 GCA_964433795.1 uncultured Desulfobacteraceae bacterium
GCTCCCTTATGTGCGAGTTTCACATGTCCGCGAATCGGATTATCTTCAAAGCCGACATGCTTGACTTGCAAGTTATTCTTTTTTGTGACTATAAGATTTTTTCGGTTCAATTTTGTAACTTAACACTTGATTTAAATTCGTTCCATGGGATATCCAATGATGTTTTATATCGGACAACACTTCCGTTCGGTATTTCGACTGTTTTTTCAAGGAGGATCAAATGCAACTGAAGATTAAGAACGCTGACACATTAAAAGAAAAGCCGGAAGATACAAAGCTCGGGTTCGGCACCTTGTTTACAGACCACATGTTCAATATGGATTACAATCCGGATCAAGGATGGCACAATCCGCGTATCGAACCGTATCAACCCATATTGATGGATCCTGCAACCGCTGTCCTGCACTACGGGCAGGCCGTATTTGAAGGCCTCAAGGCCTATCGGACGGACTCCGGCAAGATTCAACTGTTCCGTCCGAAGGACAATTTCAGTCGAATGAATCGGTCGTGTCGACTGGTATGCATTCCGAAATTCGATGAGGCCCTTGCACTGGATTCGCTGAAAGAGCTGCTAAAACTCGAAGAACGATGGGTGCCGAGCCTATTTGAAACCTCCTTGTACATTCGTCCCACCGTTATTGCCACAGACCCTTTTTTAGGGGTTCGGGAATCGTTTACGTACCGTTATTTCGTGATTCTTTCCCCGGTGGGTGTTTACTATCCCGAAGGATTCAATCCGATAAAAATCTGGGTGACTCATGACCATGTCAGAGCCGTTTCCGGCGGTGTTGGAGAAGCAAAAACACCGGCAAACTATGCAGCCAGTCTATATGCCGGTGCTCAGGCACATAAAAAGGGATACACCCAGGTCTTGTGGCTGGACGGGATTGAACGGAAGTACCTCGAAGAAGTCGGCTCCATGAATATCTTCTTCGTCATCGACGATGAGATTATCACACCGAAACTCCAGGGGAGTATACTCCCCGGAATAACCAGAGATTCCGTGATTAAGCTTGCAAAACACTGGAATTTAAAGCTTTCGGAACGAAGAATCAGTATCGATGAGTTAATTTCAGCTCACGGCACCGGAAACCTTCAGGAGATTTTCGGTTCCGGTACTGCGGCCGTTATATCGCCGGTGGGAGAAATCAAATACGGCGAACAGAACTTGATCATCGGAGACGGGAAAGTGGGGCCGATATCCACGCGGTTGTACAAGGCATTGACGGATATTCAATACGGAAAGTCGGAAGATCCCATGGGTTGGGTTGAACCGGTATAGGGTTTTATCCCTTTTGAAACACGCGATAGTATTTTAACACCCGCTTTACAAATTCCTCTGTCTCTTTATATGGAGGCACGCTTCGGTATTGATCGACCTTTTCAGGTCCGGCGTTATACGCGGCGATGGCAAGTGAAAGCTTTCCGACGTAACGGTTGATCATCCGTCTAAAATAGCGGGTTCCACCCATAATGTTTTCGCGAGGATCAAAAGGGTCTTTCACTCGAAAAGCCCGGATGTTCTCGGGCATCAGCTGCATGAGTCCTTTAGCCCCTTTTTTTGAAACCGCCCGGGGATTAAAATTCGATTCGGCCTTTATCATCGCCTTTAGCAACGGCTCGTTCACGCCGTAACGTCTTGAAGCCTCTGCAATCAGATGATCATACCGGGTACTTGAAGACGGGTCTGGATGATGGGGTGATGGCTCCTTGATATAGACTTTATACCGAACGCTCTCCAGGTGGGGAACATTGGTGAAATGTCTGACCCCGTTTTCATCCACATAGGTGTAAATGTCACAGAATCCGGATGGCACGGGTAGTATGACGGTTGCGAACAAAATCATGATCCGGACTGCTTTATATATTAATTGCGACCCTGTCTTTTGGGCTTTTTCCATCGAGATTTCCCCATATCTTCGATATAGCTTGTGGCATTAAAAACAGCGGAAAGTCCAAGAACTGGTATATTCTCACCCGGATTTCGACACGGTGCAAGAAATCCGTTGGAGCATTCATTCAAAGATTTTCTTTGGCACACCAGAAATGCCACCGATTCCGCTTCAATGTCACTGATCGCCGGAGATATATCTTTTCGATCCTGCCACCATGCATTTGCACTGATACCGAAATGCCCGCAAAACACCTTGGCAAGTTCATACACAAGACCGGCATACTTATACTCCAAGTCGAGCGACTCATTCAGGAGGACCAGAAAATTCATATGCGGTTCGATTCCCAAGGCTTCGTATTTCTGAAAAGAATCGCCGGTCACCGGAATGAGACTGGATGATGTTTGCGGCGCCAGTTGAACCTCACGTACAATAATACCGCTCAATGTGGAGTTGTGTATGGTATGACCCAATGTATCCGTTGTAAACTGCTGGGAATCTTTTTGGTGCAGATTCTGATTGATCAGTACCGATTCTCCTTCGGTGTCCGCCAGATCGAAGACGAAACGGACCGGAGACATGGGGGCCAATATCAATAAGGGGCGGGCATCGTACTTAATCTTGCGGTGATACCGCCTTTGCCAGGCCCCTGCGGTTGCCGCATATGTGATATCCGGATTCTGAATATACAACAAGAGTCCGTTAAAAGAGGAATATTTCGGAAAACGGGAAATGAACCGGAGGAGATCCATATATTCCGAGCCGCTTCTAAACCGATGACTTGCCGCAAACATTTCATCAAGGGCATTGCTGTCTCGGGGAAGAAAAAGGCCAGCAGATTTCGATGAATCAGCAGACGGAAACAGGCTCAGTTGATGTTCCATGATATCGCCCCTATTATTGAATTTATGAACGATATATCATCCCGCGTCTACCGGGACAAGGAGCATTATGCATACCATTTACCACATCGTAATTCTCATCGTAATTCTGGAATCTGTGTTTTTTATGGCAAAAGTTTTTTCATCCTGCCACCAAGACACCAAGGCACGAAAAAAACTGATGTCTTGGTGACTTTGTGACAAATCATTTTGGACGCTTTTCCGGTTTGTCCGGGTTAGGATAATATCAATCTCGGCGTCCTATCTATTCGATGGATACCGGAAATAGGCTTTTTTCTGTTGGCAATACCAATAAATACAATATATTGATAATTTTTCTTGACACAATTCTACATGTTGTGTTAAGAACGTCTTCAATATAGTATTGGGCAGCGTCTGTTATCGAACTGGACCCTGATGCGGTTGCCCTATCGGTCATAGTGCACCTCCCCTTAAAGCAACCCGATTTTTACCTGCTATGGCCGAGCACAGACCCCGGAAAGCGACCCGAGCTTTCCGGGGTCTTTTTTTGGCCACGACGGGTTTGATTTCAGGAAACCTGGTTATCTTCAAAGCCGATTGTATTCACTTGGGGTTTCTGGATATCCAGATCAGGAAGTATAGAACGCACTAAAAAAGGTGGGGCAGTGGGGCAGTCACCTAGGATGCTGCCCCTGGAAGGAGGTTTAAGGTTTTGTTGAGAAGTTAACGGTAAACCCTTTGAGTCAATTGCCTCGTTCACATTATATGTACCACAAAGTATCAAGTCAAGCTATTTTTCCAAAATATTTTTCTTGCCATCCCCCGGCTTTCTGATAGATTTAACAAAGATTCGTCATGATAAATTCTTTACATTCCCACCAAGGTTCCGGTGACATAATCAAACCTTAACAAGGAGGAAAAATGACAGCAGACCAGGCCCATGACATTGAAGAATTAGCCGGATTTGCAAAGGAATTGGTTGGTCGGTTAGGAGGGGAGGCCCTGTCCTATTACGGCAAGGGCAAAACAGGAGTGAAATTTGACGAAGATCTCGTGACCGCTGCTGAGCTTCAATTAGCAAATGTGTTCGAAAAGGAACTGCAGGATCATTATCCGGAACATCTCTTGTTTGAGAACAATCAGGAAAATAACGGATATACACATGATGAAAAGCGGTATCTCTGGATCCATGACCCCATCGACGGGGTGGATAATTTCCAAACCGGCATCCCCATCTGGGGCATTTCTCTGGCATTGCTGGAGAACTTCTGGCCCATCTTCGGCCTGTTTTATATGCCGGCAACCGGCGACCTGTTCCATGCCCGGGTAGATCGATCCGCTTATCGGGGTGAAAAAAAGATAACCGTGGCAAATCAGAAAAATGTAAATGATGAAAGCCTGCTGCTCACCTATTCCCGGTTTCACCAACATTATCAATCCGGTTTCCCCGGCAAAATCCGCGATCTGGGATGCACCACCGCCCACATTTGTTATGTTGCCACAGGACGAGCAGATGCCGCTCTCATCGCCAATGAATCCTACAAGGGGCTTGCAGCCGCACAGATGATTATCGAAGCTGCAGGCGGAAAGATCTTCAGAATGGATGGCAGCGGATTTTTCCTCAATGAATACCTTGACGGTCAGAAGATCGAAGATCATCTCCTGGTTGTTTCACCGGAAAACTTCTCTCCGGTTTTATCCTGTTTAAAAAGGATCATATAGTTCGGAACAATTTGAGCTAAAAAATCTGTTGACGAACGTTTGCGTCTCATCGCATATAGCATGCAGATTGAAACCTTTAACCAACCAAAGATTTGAAAGGAGGCATTATGAAAAGCATTCGTATCTTGACCTGTGTTCTTATGAGCTTATTCCTTATTACTTCCACTTCCATTGCAGCCGACAAATGGGTTCCCAAGAAACCGATTAAGCTCATTGTCCCATGGTCGGCAGGCGGATCCACCGATCAGGTAACCCGTGTGTGTGCCGGAGAATTGGAAAAATCACTGGGCCAAAAAATTGTGGTCGTCAATCAGCCCGGCGCTTCGGGGTCGGTGGGAACGAAGTCCACGTTGGATGCTCCCAGAGATGGATATACCTGGACCTCCGGTGCCGCCAAAGACCTGGGCAACTACATCATTTTGGGAATGCTTGATACAAAAATTCAAGACTGGCACCTTTTCTTAAACATCTCCCTGGCACAGGTGGTGGCAGTACATGTCGATTCTCCATATAAAACCTTCGATGATCTGTTGGCCGCTTTCAAGAAAAATCCCGGAAAAATCAAAGTATCTTCAGCAGGCATCAATTCAGCCGGCCATTCCGGCATTGAAACCATTAAGAAGTACACCGGCATTTCTTACAAACACGTTACCTATGACGGTGGAAATCCGGCAGTCATCGCGGTGGTTTCCAAAGAGGCCGATGTGGTGACCCAGCTCTCTTCCGAAGAAACAGACATGCTAAAAGCAGGCAAACTGCGGGCACTCGCAGTACTTGCCGAGGATCCGCTGGATATCAAGGGCTATGGAACCATTCCCCCCATCACCAAATGGATTCCGGATTACACCGGAGCCCCAATCTATTTCGGTGTTTTTATCCCAAAAGGGGTACCGGACGAAATGATCAACACACTGGGAGGTGTTTGGGATTCGGCCATCAAAACCTCCAAGAAGGTCAAAGATTATGCGGCCGGTCGAGGTGCAGTATTCGCCCCGTCCTGGGGTGATAATGCCCAAAAGCGGGCATTCCCGAAGATTCAACAGGATGCCTGGCTGAAATTCGACAGCGGAAAAGCGAAAATCAACCCCGAAACGGTCGGTATCCCCCGTCCCTAATCGAATCGATGAGCATAGAGAGCGCTCGGCAGAGCGCTCTCTGTTTTTAAAGAGAAACATTGATCGGGTTTCTCGTACGGATTTCCATGTACAGATACGTAGAAATGGAAACAGGTTTTCAATGAGCCGGTACCCAGGGAGTATCCCAAATGAAAGATCGTAATATGCCCAAAGCCGACTTTGCGGCATCCATCATCCTTATGGCTTTCGGTATCTGGATTGTTGTTCACTCAATCCATATGCCCCGGTTCAAAGAATTCGGGGTCAATCCCTTTTCAGTACCGGGAATCGTACCCGGCATTCTCGGCACCATCATCACGGCACTGAGTTTGCTGGTTTTCATCCGAGCCGTTCGAAGAAAGGGGTATAAACTAGATGTCAGCGGGCACGTTTTGAAATCCATGATGCAGGATGCATCATTCAAGCGGATGATCATCACGTGTTCGGTTTGTGTTCTCTATGGATTGGGAATGGTGGGAACCATTTCCTATTATTTGGCGACTTTCATTTATGTTTTTGCTTTTTTAATCATCTTTCAATACCGCTTATCTGAAACGTACAATAGCCAAAAAAAACTGGCCGGATGGTCCTTTGTTCAGGCAATGCTCATCGCCGGAACAGTAGGGGTTGTATTCCGTTATCTTTTTCTGGTCGACTTGCCGTAGCTTAGAAGGGAATGTGGTGATGCACAAAGCCCAAGTTACTTACAGGAATAGGCTTTGGAGGTGAGCCGATTCGT
>CAYSUA010000376.1:0-6331 GCA_964433795.1 uncultured Desulfobacteraceae bacterium
TATTACTACTAATAGAAGAATTATTTACTTTTTCGACAGCCTCAACGCCCGGCATCAGTGGCGGGCCAAGGAGTTTCAAGCATGTATGGCCTTTACGAAAAACCCGGCAGCTTTTCCCCGTCCACTGCATGCCGCTGGTTATGCATTTAATGATTTTAGGAATTTATAAAGTTTTCTGCACGAACTATCAAAAGTATCCATTTCTGTTTCTGAATGTAGATGCCTCGAATAAGGTCCACCAGAGTCATCAACAAATTCCTTTACGAGTGATAGACCATCTTTTTCT
Organism: uncultured Desulfobacteraceae bacterium; assembly: GCA_964433795.1. GTDB lineage: Bacteria > Desulfobacterota > Desulfobacteria > Desulfobacterales > SURF-15 > DUZK01. The sequence continues at coordinate 287 of CAYSUA010000376.1, forward strand.
CTTAAAGATGCATCCATGTTAACTCGTCCAATAATTTCTCCGCCAAGCAACCATATGTTATCGATATGCCTTTTTATTGTTCTCTTTGTCAGCTTTTTTGAAATTAGAAACTCTAAATAGGGGATGAATACTGAATGTAGAATCTTCTCCCCAGTTACGATGTCAGTTTTATCAATTTTCCAACTATCCGGCCATTCATCAATATCTTTGCAATAAGCTTTTAAATTTTTTGAAATCATACATTAATCACCATGCATAACGCTGAGCTGTGGGGCCGGGAAACGATTCCGCACGGCAATAGATAATGCCCCTGAGTTGAAACCATTTACGGAAATTCAAAAACGCCACAGTTTTTCCCGGTCCTTCACCAGCGTGATGTTATACGATTGGTTTCCAAATATTATAATTGTCTTTTCGGTACACCCATTTTTCCGCTAATTCGCTAATAGGCTTAAGGTGGCTTCTAATGTGTCCGGCTGCAAACTTTAGCCCCTCATAGCCGACAGCGTTGGACGGGTGGGGCATCCCTACCCATTGCAAAGTTCGCGAATTCAATAGTTTACTTCTGATATATTTTGTAAAAATAAACTGTGCAGGATTTCCTAGCAAGACGATAATATTTGGAGAAATACCAAAAGTTTCGTCACACGAATCAAAGTATTTAACGACGTCCGACATGTTATTTTTTACATAATCACGTACGCAAGCAACGACCGCGTAATTTCCTCCTTGTGTCGCCTTTAAATCCATAAACCTGAAATTATCAAATATATTCACTCTACTGCGATTCATTGCGATCCCCCGAAGAATATATTCACACCTTGTAAAGAACCGCTTGTTGTTATAGAAGTTGTTTCGCTCAGCATTTCTAAACCAATGGCCCATATCAAAAACATTTCCATTCGGGTTTTCACCGTTTGGTTCAGACGCAACGAACATTACCCGTTCCTCAGCATCATTCCACTTCTCAAGATTGTAGGGCGTAAACTTCCAGGTGATCATATTCTTTCTCCGTATAACATTTTCCTTATAAACTTCAGTCGATTTTAACCGATTAACGAAGCGATCGTCTTCAAGACAATGGTCGTTCAGTAATTTTTCAAGAGCCATGTTTTTTCTTCGGTCTTTGGCAAAGTAAAGTTCTTGTTGTTCATGCAATGCCGCAATAACTTTGGGGTTTTTATCAAAAAGTTCAATTAGTGCCTTTGCCCATGTTGCTGGCCAAGCAAAACCATAGGACCCCTTTCCCGAAAGACATTTTTCTAAACTGTTAATTTGTTGTTTTAAGTTCCTAACTGGATAAGATGGTACCAAAAAACGAATTTTATTTTCTGCTGAGTTGAAGGGCAACTTGCCTTCCAGGTAATCCGAGCAAATACTCAGCACCTGGATTCGCTGATCGTGAGTATATTTAGCCATAATTAACACTCCAGTCTTAGAAAATATAACGGGCTGCTCAGGGGCGGCGCGCCATTTTGCGCCGTCCCTTGCAGCAGCAAGGTTATATGCTTGACCAGTTTTCATTTTGCAGGTGATATGCAAAACTGAATAAATCTCCTGCCCAATTCTGATACTCTATTCCCCAAAAGGTGTAATCCCTGCCCAGAAGTCGTTGTTTTAAAAATCGATTTATCAGTATTTATCAAGCCATACTGGTATAAATCACCAAAAGCAGATTCTATAACAGCCAAATTCACGCCTGGGATCGCTACAGGAAAAAAGCTGGAAAACCCTCCGGTAATTTGATTCTCCGGAATACCCGAATCCCCTAAATATTTCTTTGGATAAGCCATAAACCGTATCATTCTTACATGTAATGCGGACAGAGTGTTTACAAGAGTTATGAAATATTCTTTTTCTTCTTCTGAGTAATCGCTACGCACTGCAGAATTAATCAGAATCCCTCTGAAAGCATTTATTTTCTCTGGTTGCGGATTCTCAGCAACACCCCGGAATGATTTTTCGAATAAATATGCGAAATCATCGGTTTGAATATACGATTCATTAACATGATCTGACAGTTTCAAAAGATCTTCCGCAATCTGTTCAGCAAACTTTTCAAGTCTTTGAAATCGCGCCGATGGAATATAATCGGTAATGAGAGAGGCTATGCCGCCACAAAATGGTGCTGTCGCAAGGGTCGCCTTAAAGATATTCAATATGGTCTCAGTGGTTCTGGAAGAAGTTGGTAAGTTCTCAAGTTTTTTTAAAACCATTGACCTTTCATTTTCTGGGTCTGTCATAAACCACCTCCTTTTTTACATATAACGCTGCGGTCAGTGGCAGCCGGGGCTTCCACCAACATATTAAAAAGCTACGTTTTTCGATCATGAACAAACTTACAAAAACGCCCCGGCCCCGGCTGTCAACTGGACTGCGGTGTTATACATGGAGCAAGCGGCAACTATTCACAGAGGAATGTGAGTTCAACTCTTGGATATTTCCCCAATATGTATGGTCCTTCATTCTCTTTTAACTCAATGACCTTCAGATTTTTACTTTGTGATGTACAATATTGTGATGCCTCTTTAAGAGCTTCAGTTTTAATCCCGCCGGTCCCGGGAAAACCTGTTGCTGCCTGTTTGGCAATAAAAAATTTTTCTTCTCCGATTTTAATGATTCCAGTATTGGATGCACATGAAACTAAGAATAAAGGGAGGCAAATCATTAGGATTTTTTGCAACATCATTTTGGTCTCTTCCTTTAAATGTATAACAATGATTCTATAGAAAAAACGCGCAATATCACGACCCAAAACGAAGCCTGCGCATGTTTCTATAGCGAATTATTTTCAAATGTTACGTTAGAACTATCCAGTATATTGAAATCGAAAAATATAGAATTTTTTCTTCATTTTTCGGATATATCCGATATTCGCGAAAAAATTCTTCATATCCCCAATATTGAGGTCTTTTATGGAAAAAACGATGTTTCGAGAAATATAGCAATTTGATCTGAAAAAAGTGTTGCTATTTAGTGAATGTTAATATAAATGTAAAGCATGATGTAAATATCAAATATACTGAATCGATATCACTTTCGCGTGGCACTTTCTTAACAGGCACATCTCTAGTTGAGGTTTTCATAGCATATTGAATTGATAATATATCGATTGTCTTAAATCAAGGATAATATCATGAATTCCCCTCCTATGAAATTATTGGACAAAGTTCGGGTAAGAATCCGGTTGAAAGGCTATTCAATACGGACTGAAAAATCGTATGTGTCCTGGATAAAACGGTTTATCCTATTTCATAGCAAGCGCCATCCGCAGGACATGGGTAAACCTGAAATCGAAGCGTTTCTTTCTCATCTGGTTATGCATTTAAACATCGCCGCCTCCACTCAGAACCAGGCCTTTAATGCGCTATTATTCCTTTACAATCAAGTCCTTGATGTCGATATGCCGGAAGATATCAATGCTTGCAGATCAAAAAAACCGGTTCGACTGCCCACAGTCATGACACGGGATGAAACCTTTAAAGTCATAGAAACAATGACGGGGGTCCACCAGCATATGGCCAAACTTATGTATGGCAGCGGATTGCGGGTTATCGAATGCGTTCGGCTCCGCATAAAGGATATCGATTTTCAGATGAATCAAATCGTTATCCGGGACGGCAAGGGCAAAAAGGATCGCATTACTGTCTTTCCGGATGAAGTAAAATCTGCGCTTAAAGAACACTTGGTTTATGTTAAACATTTACATGAAAGCGATCTTTCCAAAGGCTTCGGCCATGTTTATTTGCCAAACGCTTTGGCTAGGAAATACAAAAATGCGGAAAAACAGTGGTGCTGGCAATATGCATTTCCGGCCAAAACCTTGTCGGTTGATCCAAGAACAAAAATTCAAAGACGGCATCATATACATGTCAGCAGTATCCAGAAGGCCACTAAAACAGCCGCAAAATTATCCGGAATCCCTAAACCGGTCAGTTGTCATACCTTGAGGCATTCCTTTGCAACTCACTTGCTGGAGGGTGGGTATGATATCCGAACCGTTCAGGAGCTTTTAGGACACAAGGATGTCAGTACAACCATGATTTATACCCATGTTCTCAATCGAGGCGGCAAGGGTGTCCGCAGTCCTCTGGACGGGGCTCATTGACATTAACGATATCCTATGATTTTAGGCTATACTATGATCTGATCAAGAGGAATAAGGCTCAACATATGAAATACCCTTCAAAGGGTACCAAGAGAGGAATCCCACCGGGCAAGCGTACCACGGTATAAATGTACATAATACAATATTTACATTGAACCAGAAAAAGAATTGAAAAGGGAATTCGATGTCTTTTGACCTGACACCAAAGCAGCAGAGAGCGCTTGACTATTTTGAACAGGAAATCAAGCAAAGGGGAAGGGCGCCGAGTTTGCGGCAGGCGGCCGCCGATCTGGGAATCAGCCACACAGCCGTTGCCCAGTTCATCAAGGCCCTGGAATCCAAAGGGCTGCTGAAACGTAGCGGCAGATACGGCAGGATCATTGAGCTGATGAAACCGGACCGGATGCCGTCAACGGATGACAACTGGCGAAAGGTGCCCATTGTCGGAAAGATAAACGCCGGGTTTCCGCTTTTTGCCCAGCAGGAGTGGGACGGCGCCTTTATTGTAGATGGAAATATTTACAAGGCGCAGAATTTGTTCGGTCTGCGCGTAAACGGCGATTCAATGAAAAACGCCGGCATCCTGGACAAAGACGTCGTCATCTGCGAGCCGCGGCAGTACGCGCAGGATGGGGAGATCATCGTGGCTTTGATCAACAATGAAGAGGCAACGGTGAAGCGGATTTTTCTAAAGAAGAATCATATCGAGCTTCGTCCTGAAAACAAAGCATTTAAGACCGTGAAATACGGATTCGGGGAGGTGATGATCCAGGGCAAGGTGGTAGGTGTTCAGCGGGGGCCGGATCAATTCGGTTGATTTCGTTCGTTCATAAATGGCTCATCATACTTCATCAGATTTTGTTCCCACGTGTCCCAAAGAGAAAGATCTTTCGGCATCAAGAGCACGCCTCCTAAAATTTTCTTAATGTATACTTCATTTCCTTCAAACCGATAGGCCTTCGGCAACCGGACGGCTTGACTCCGCCCATTAACAAACAGTTTGGCTTTTTCCATATTCTCCTCCATCCCAGACGGTGATGTATACCAAACAATATATATTTATTGGTTTTTCATGGATAGCTTTTTGATTTTCTTTTTTGCTTTGACCAGTTCATCTGTGGTGGCGCGGAGGCGGATGGATATGAATTCGGTGATTACCTGATAAAGGATCAACAAAAAGCTGGCCCGCTCATCTTTCGATCCCAATCGGTCAGTGGCCGAGGTATCCACTGCCAGACATACGGTTTTTTCTTCTGCGGTGGCCGTAGCCGAGCGAGTGAGACCGTCCAATACCCGCATTTCACCGAAAATCTCCCCCTCCTTCTCAATTATGCTGATGGGCACGCCTTCTTTTCGCACCCGGACCTTTCCGTTTAGAAGAAAATAGAGATAAGCGTCTTCCCCCCCCTCTTCGATGATGGTTTCTCCGGGTTCGTATTCCCGCATTTTTGCTAGCCTGATAAGCTGCCTGAGTTTATCGGTTTCAAATTTTCGCAAGGGGGTGAGGGACATTAATTTTTGGATATTTTGTATGTTATCCTTCAGGTATTTTGATTCGATCATCTAACAACCTCGCTGTATGATTTTTTATACCGAGTGCCAAAAAGGAGCGGTTTTACACTGCTTGATTGTCTTATTCATCATAAGGCATTATTAAAAAAATTAACTAAAATATCAAATACATATCTCAATTGGATGCCCTTTTCAGCAGATATCGCCTTATTTCCTCTATATACTATACAGCAACAAGCATGCCAGGGGAACAAAATAATGGATCTTCGCCACTTCAGTTCGTATCAATTGATTTGATATTGAAATACATCTTCATGATTCAAGCATGTTAGATATTGATTTTTAGAGAAACGTTTTTTTATTAGCCGAGCGTGCTTGCATCCCGCCCTGCGGGGCTCACTTTGTTCGCTCGACACACACAGACG
>CAYSUA010000377.1:0-4595 GCA_964433795.1 uncultured Desulfobacteraceae bacterium
ATATGCGAGAGTGGCGGAATTGGTAGACGCACTGGACTTAGGATCCAGCTCTGGAAACAGAGTGGGAGTTCAAGTCTCCCCTCTCGCACCACCTCATATCTGACAGGATCTACAGAATGAGCATGATTTCGACCGTTTCTCTTCAGGAATCGGAAAGCCTGCGGTCATCGGATCATGTCGGCTGTTTATCCTGTCTTTATATATGGATATGGGATATAACCCGGAGCCCCGGTTGCATCGGTTTGAATACGAAACAGGAAGGTAGAGCATGCAAGTTACAGTTGAAGACCTGAGCAGTGTGAAAAAAACCCTACACATCGAAATCCCGGAAGATCAGATCACGAAAGAAATAGACAATGCCTATGCGGAACTGAAAAAGCGGGCGAAAATAAAGGGGTTTCGCCCAGGCAAAGTACCACGGGGTGTGTTGGAGCGGTACTATGGAAAGGATGTAAATGCAGATGTTACATCCCGGTTGATCCAGGAATCCTTCGTGGAGGCCATCAGGGAGAAAGACCTCAAAATCATCGCAACCCCCAAGATCGATCCCCCTGAATTGAAGGCAAAGGCGCCCTATAAATACAGCGCTGCAATAGAGATCAAACCCGAAATCGAAGATATCGATTTCAAGGGACTGGATCTCAAAAAGACCCTTTACGCCGTCAGTGACGAAGAGGTGGACACCCAGCTTAAAATGCTGCAAAAAAATATGGCGCAGCATGAAAAAATCGAGGAAGACCGCCCGTTGGCCGACGGCGATCTCGCTCTTATCGATTATGAGGGTTTTAAGGACGGAAATCCGTTTCCGGATCTTCAAAAAACCGAAAATTACCTGATCACTATCGGAAAAGGACAGATTCTCAAAGATTTCGACGATCAAATCATCGGCATGAAGCCCGGCGACCAAAAGGATATCACCGTCACATTTCCGGAGGATTATTTTAATAAGGACCTCGCAAACCTGGAAATCGACTTCACGGTCTCCTTAAACGAGATTCGCACGGAAATCCTGCCGGAATTGGATGACGAACTGGCGAAAAAGATGGGGAATTATGAAACCCTGGAGGATCTCAAGACCGCAATCAGCCAAAACCTCGACAGAGAATATAAAAAACGGGCCGAGCAGGAAATCAACGAACAGATGTTTGAGGCGCTTTTGGAAAAAACAGATTTCGAGGTTCCGGAATCCATGATAGAATTTGAACTGGACGGAATCGTAAAGGATGCCGAAAATTACTTCTCCCATCATAATGTCCAGATGGAAGATGCAGGCATCACACGAGACAAGCTTTCGGAACAATATCGGGAGCTTGCTGTAAAACAGGTCAAGCGGCATCTGATCCTGGACAAAATTATCAACCAGGAGGACCTGACCCTGTCCGATGAGGATCAAGACGCCGGATTTCAGGAAATGAGCGACTCCATGGGACAGTCGGTTGAACAGATCAAGGGCTACTATCAGCAAAACCAGGAACGACTTGAACATTTTAAGCAGGCGCTACTTGAAAAACAGGCCATCAGCCTTATTATTGAAAACGGCACCGTAGAGGAGGTGGAGCCTGAAACATCTCAACCTTCGAAAGAAACCGACGAAGAAACAGAATAAATTGAAACAACGCTTTCTTTTGGTTGAATGAAGCAGCGGAAAGCTGTAGTTTTATAACGAGGAGGTCAGATTGTGCCTTTAATACCCATGGTTATCGAGCAGAGCAGCAGGGGGGAGCGGGCTTATGATATTTACTCCAGGCTCTTGAAGGATCGGATCATCTTTCTGGGAACCGCCATCAACGATGAGGTTGCCAATCTCCTGATCGCCCAGTTTTTGTTTCTCGAATCCGAAGATCCGGACAAGGATATCAATTTTTACATTAATACCCCCGGGGGTATTGTTACTGCCGGCATGGCGGTGTATGATACCATGCAGTACATTAAACCGGATATCGCCACCGTCTGTATCGGCCAAGCCGCCAGCATGGGTGCGGTCCTCCTGTCTGCCGGCGCAAAAGGGAAGCGATATTCACTGCCCAACTCGCGCATATTGATTCATCAGCCCATGGGAGGATTTCAGGGCCAGGCATCGGACATCGCCATTCAGGCTAAGGAGATCATCCGGATGAAAGATGCCTTGAATAAAATCCTCTCCCATCATACCGGTCAGGAGCTGGAGAAGGTCCAAAACGATACGGATCGGGATTTTTTCATGTCGGGTTTGGAGTCTCAAGAATACGGACTCATTGATCATGTCATTACCGACCGGGATGACCTGGATCACTTAGAAGAGTCGGAGGAATAAGATGGCCAAAAAAGATGACCAGAATGAAAACCTCTTCTGTTCTTTCTGCGGGAAAAGCCAGAAAGAAGTCAAGAAACTGATCGCAGGACCTGCCGTTTATATCTGCGACGAATGTATTCAGCTGTGCGGCGAGATCATCGAGGAGGAAAACGAAAAAACCTCAACAGGCCTGGAACAGCCCCTGACCCCCAAAGAAATCAAGACCCGGTTGGATGAATACGTCATCGAACAGGAGCGGGCGAAACGGATCCTGGCAGTCGCTGTTTACAACCATTACAAGCGCCTCGACACCACTGTGAACACCGGCGAGGTGGAAATTCAGAAAAGCAACATCCTGCTCATCGGGCCCACCGGCTGCGGTAAAACCCTGCTGGCCCAGACCCTTGCCAGATTCTTGAACGTACCCTTCACCATTGCAGACGCCACCAGCCTCACCGAAGCGGGGTATGTGGGGGAAGATGTCGAAAACATTATCCTCTCCCTGCTGCAGAATGCAGACTACGATGTGGAGAAGGCAAAACGGGGTATCGTTTATATCGACGAAATCGATAAAATCGCCAGCAAATCCGACAACCCGTCAATCACACGGGATGTGTCCGGTGAAGGCGTGCAGCAGGCCCTTTTAAAAATCATCGAAGGCACCACCGCCAGTGTTCCGCCAAAGGGGGGACGCAAACATCCGCAGCAGGATTTTGTCAAAGTGGACACCTCCAATATCCTGTTTGTCTGCGGCGGAACCTTTACCGGCCTTGAACGGATCATACCGCGCCGGCTGGGTGAAAAGATGATGGGCTTCGGCGCCAAGATCGTTCGGCAGGAGGAAAAGAGCATCGGCGAAATTTTAAAGCATGTTCAGCCCGAAGACCTGATTAAATTCGGATTGATTCCGGAGTTTCTGGGCCGCCTGCCGGTCGTCGCAACTCTGGACGAACTGGGCGAGGAAACCCTGATTCGCATCCTGTCCGAACCGAAAAACGCGCTGGTAAGGCAGTTTAAGAAACTGTTCGAGCTTGAAGGGGTAAATTTGAGATTTACGGACAGCGCCCTTTCCGGCATTGCCAAAGAAGCGCTCAAACGGAAAAGCGGTGCCAGGGGGCTTCGGGCCATTCTTGAAACCTGCATGCTGGATATCATGTATGAGATTCCTTCCGTGGAAAATGTAAAAGAATGCGTGATCAGTGAAGACGTGGTATTGAACAAGGAAGATCCGATTCTTTTGTATGAGCAGTCCAAAAAACAGGCATAAAAGCAACGCGTGGTTTAAACCAAAATGATTCAGATACCCAAACTATTCAATCCGGAAAATAACGAAATACCCAAAACCGTGTACCCCCTCCTGCCCTTGAGGGACATTGTGGTCTTTCCGCACATGGTGGCACCGCTTTTTGTGGGCCGCAAGAGATCCGTCAATGCCCTCACCGATGCCATGAACAACGATAAGACCGTGTTTCTGGCGACCCAGACAACGGCCGGCATCGACAATCCCAAGGAGGGAGACATCAGCCGGGTGGGCACCATCGGAACCATTCTTCAGCTGCTGAAGCTTCCGGACGGTACGGTGAAAGCCCTTGTGGAAGGGAAAACCCGGGCGATGATTTCCGAGTTTCTGGAAAAAGATGATTTCTTCAGGGTGGAAGTGGAATCGGTTGTAGAAGAACAGCTGCCCGAAGCTGCTGCCGTGGCGCTGCGGCGGGCCGTCGTCGATAGTTTTGAAGAATATGCAAAAATAAATAAGAATATATCCAAAGAACTGGTGAGCAATGTCGCCACCATTGACGATGCCTCTCAACTGGCAGACACCGTAGCCGCCCAGTTCTCGTTTAAAATCGAGGACAAGCAGACACTGCTCGAAGCCACCAATCTTGAGGAACGGATGTCCTTTCTGTTGAGCCTCGTCGAGATGGAAATCGACATCTACAAGATGGACCAGCGCATCCGGGGCCGGGTCAAAGAGCAGATGGAAAAGACTCAGAAGAATTATTATCTAAACGAGCAGATGCGCGCCATCAAAAAGGAAATGGGCTCTGAAGACGAAGCCATGGAGGACCTCGCCGAGCTGGAAAAGCGGCTTGAGGCCAAGAAAATGTCTGAAGAGGCGGAAGAAAAAGTCCGCGCCGAGTTCAAGAAGCTCAAACTCATGACGCCCATGTCCGCCGAAGCCACGGTGGTCAGAAACTATATCGAATGGATCATCAGCCTTCCCTGGCTGGAAAACTCGGAAGTCCAAGACGACCAGGAAGAGGCGGAAAAAATCCTGGACGAAGACCACTACGGCCTGGATAAACCGAAAGAGAGGATCCTG
>CAYSUA010000377.1:4658-6289 GCA_964433795.1 uncultured Desulfobacteraceae bacterium
TACGGGGACCGATCCTGTGCTTTGTTGGGCCGCCCGGTGTGGGGAAAACGTCGCTGGCCAAATCCGTGTCCCGGGCGACCGGCCGGAAATTCACCCGATTGTCCCTGGGTGGCGTCAGGGATGAAGCTGAAATCCGTGGACACAGAAGAACCTATATCGGGGCCATGCCCGGAAAGATCATTCAGTCCCTGAAAAAGGTGGGGGTGAACAACCCGGTTTTCTGTCTGGATGAAGTCGACAAAATGAGCATGGATTTCAGGGGAGATCCTTCTGCTGCCCTGCTCGAAGTCCTCGATCCCGAACAGAACAATGCGTTTAACGATCACTATCTCGACCTCGACTACGATCTATCAGACATCCTGTTCATCACCACGGCCAATACCCTGCCGGACATCCCCTTGCCGCTTCAGGACCGAATGGAAGTCATCCGGCTCCCCGGGTATACAGAATATGAAAAATATCATATTGCCAGGGGTTTTCTGGTACGCAAGCAAATTGAGGTAAACGGACTTGGGGAACGGCCGCCCCGGTACTCGAAGAATTCCATCTACACCATCATCCAGCGGTACACCCGTGAAGCCGGTGTTCGAAACCTCGAGCGTGAGATTTCCTCGATCTGCAGGAAAATTGCCCGGAAGGTAACAAAGGACAAGGAAAATAAAATCCTCTACAAGGTTACGGCAGGCTCCATACAGAAATACCTGGGACCGCCCCGTTTTCGTGTGGGACAAGTGGAGGAAAAAGACCAGATCGGACTGGTTACGGGACTTGCCTGGACCCAGGTGGGCGGAGAGCTGCTTCTGATTGAAACCGTCATCATGCCCGGCAAAGGTGAGCTGACGGTAACCGGAAAGCTCGGCGATGTCATGAAGGAGTCGGCTCAGGCTGCGGTCAGTTACGTGCGGTCTCGGGCGGAAAAGCTGGAACTCGATTCTGAATTCCACAAAAATTCCGATATCCACATTCATATTCCGGAGGGTGCGATTCCCAAAGACGGGCCGTCCGCCGGCATCTCCATGTGCACATCGCTGGTCTCCGCGTTGACCAAACGGCCGGTGCATCGGGATCTCGCCATGACCGGTGAAATCACCTTAAGGGGTCGGGTGCTTCCCATCGGCGGGCTTAAGGAAAAAATCCTGGCCGCCCATCGAGGCGGTATCAGAAAGGTCGTCATTCCCAAAGAAAACGAGAAAGATCTCAAGGATATCCCCCAGACCATTTCCAAGCAGCTGGAAATTACACCGGTTGAACATATGGACGAGGTCCTAACCCATTCCCTGATTCTGGGAAAAGACGACAAGCTCTTCAAACAGGACGATGTCCAGTTTGAAATACCCAAAGAAATGGAGCAGCGTACCTCTCTGAATTGAACCGGATTCCCGGAAAGATTTTGTGAATATTTAAGTTCTTTCTGCTTGACAACATTTATTGTAACTGTTAGCAGTATCGCTTTCTTGAAAAGCCAACTGACGGGCAGATAACTCAGTTGGGAGAACATCCCGTCTTTCCAGACGGGAGGATCACAGGTTCATTACAACCTTCGTTCTTTTTTATATTTTCTGTGGATAACGGTAGAGCAACTGACGGGCGGGTAGCTCAGTTGGGAGAGCATCCCGTCTTTCCAGACGGGA
>CAYSUA010000378.1:0-6268 GCA_964433795.1 uncultured Desulfobacteraceae bacterium
CCGTATGGTTTCAAAACGTATTTACTTGTTGGGAAATCCGAATATAGCCAAATATTTTCCAGAAGACCGAAAGCTAATGACACTGGTAGAGTATAAAAACAAATCGGGCAAGAGCTTATTTTCCCTCGTTCACATCCCGATGCAAAAAGCAAGAGCCCGGGAATATTGGCACAATCCGGATCTTCTGGTACCGGAAGTGACAATGGGGGTAGATCCCTCCGGTAAAGTTTTTGCTAAAAAACTGGTTTTATATGGGCCGGAAGGTAGGGTCCATGCATCTGAGAAAATAGTTCAAATTACGCAATCAATTGATATTGATATCGATTTGGTCGATTACGACGGGCGCTTTATCGAATGTGCCTCAGGTGTTGTAAGAGATACAAAAACAGGACTTGAATGGATAGCTTCCCGCGATAAGGAAATGATGTGGGAGAACAGCAGGTCTTGGGCAAAGAAGTTGACCGTTGATGGCGGAGGATGGCGGATGCCGACATTGAAAGAGTTAAGAACGCTTTATCAAAAGGGTGTCGGGAAACATAACATAAACCAATTATTGAAGGTCTCAAAAGGTTACATATGGTCGGGAGAAAAACTAGACTACAAAACCCCCTTGTATTTCGACTTCCATGGTGCTTGTGAATGGGGCGGAAAGGACTATTTCTATTTGGGAGGTTTAGCGGTACGTTCCAGGAGGCTCTCCAACTTTTCGTTCGCATTCATACGATAAGCATATCATAGCTTATCATTACACGCGCAGAAAATGTTTCAGTTCAATAGCAGCTGCTTCTAACAGAAGACTATGATGGCTTTTAAGATAATTTTTTAGATCTAAAATTATTTAGAAAGAATCCACTAAGTTTGCAATATAGAATAATATCAGATGAGGATGAACGCTAATGAATAAGAGATTATTAATTGTTGACATTGGTTTTCTGGCCTTTACCACTTCCTTTTCTTGACACATTCAATCGATTTCACTAAATATCATACATCATAAACCGTTTCTTCGAGTATTAACTATGGGGGTGCTATGAAATTAATGGTGGGGTTCGATGGAACAAATATTGCCAAGGGTGTATTGAAGCTTGCTGAAGATCATGCCAAAGCATTTAATGCCGAAATTTTTGTGGTTACGGCAGTGACCCAAACCCATGAAGTCAAACTTGATGACATGGAGCTGATGGAGGAATCTGATCGTCAGCTAAATGAAATCAAGAACCATTTTGATAAAGCGAATATCCCCTGTGAAGTTCGCGTTTTGGTTAATGACCTTCAACCCGGGGAAAGTTTGGTTCAATTTGCAGATGAAAACGCGATTGACGAAATCATTATCGGCGTTAAAAAAAGGTCAAAAGTGGGAAAACTGATTTTCGGATCCACCGCACAGTATGTTATTCTTGAAGCCAAGTGTCCGGTGGTATCGGCCAAGTAAGCCTTATGAAACGAGGCCGCCGGATTATACCATAACACATCACTTAAGGCGGGGGATCAGGATTGCCTCGCCTGTCGTCAGGCCGCTGATGATCTGGACGCGATCGACCAGGGCGGCGCCCAAACGAACATAACGGCGGGTGGGGCCTTTTTCCGATTTCACGATTACAAAATTCAGCTGGCCCACATGGGTGACGGCCTTGGCCGGGATGTAGATTTTACGGGTTTCACCGATGGGGATCAGGAGCCTTCCGAACATTCCCGGATACAGACCGGATTTTTCATTAAGGCTGACCCTGACGATGAACGAGCGGGAGCCGGGGTCGGCGGACGGCACAATTTCCTCTAAAACGACTGGAAACCGTTTGTTGAGGGCATCGATTTCGGTTGTGAGGCGCTGGGCTTTTTTGAGTTTGGAGGCCACCGATTCTCTGACATTCGCTTCAAGACGCAGACTGTCGGGGTCATACAACCGCAGCAACGGCTCCCCCTGTCCGGCCGTATCTCCGGGTTCGGCATAGCGCTCCACCACCCGGCCGGCGAAGGGGGCATTTATCGTACTGTAACTGAGCGCGGTTTTTGCTTCATCTTCTTGGCGACGGGTCCGAGTGAGTTCTGCACGGGCAGCAGCCCACACCGATTCCACCTGATCCAGCTTTGATTTGGAAACCGCGCCGCGGTCTGCTTTATAAATATTCTGAAACCGCTTATATTCCTTTTCTGCCTGGTCATATTTGGCTTTAGCGGCAATCATTTCCTGATGCGCTTGATCCATACGGGCTTTTAGCTCGCGGGAATCGAGTCGAACCAGTACCGCTCCCTTTTTTACCCGGTCACCGGATCGAACCGTTATGGACGATATCCTGGCGGTTATCAAAGGTGAAATCACCGTCTCCACTTTGGCCCGAACGGTTCCGGCTGCTTTTTCTATGAGCGGTTCGGTTGTGACTTCCACCTTGATGATTTGACCATCGGCAGTGGAAGGGACAACTCCGCGAAAATCAACCGGAATCTTGGTTTCAAAAAATCCCGCCAGGTATGCCATCACCACTCCCAGCATTGCCAGCACAACAACGGATCCCGTTAATTTCATTAATGTTTTCACGTTTCCATTTCCTCTTCGGTTGGCAGCCCATGGCCGGGTTTATTTCCGTATACCAGGTGATAGAGTACGGGAATGACCATTAACGTAAACAGGGTGGATGCTGCGATACCGAATATGATTGCCCATGCCAGCCCGCTGAAAATCGGATCCAGGGTGATCACCAGGTTGCCGAGCAATGTGGTCCCGGCTGTGAGAAAGATCGGTCGCATGCGCACCGCTCCCGCTCGAATCAGCGCCTCTTGCAAACCGATACCCTGGCGCAGCGCCATGTGGATGAATTCTATGAGGATCAGGGAGTTGCGAACCACTATTCCCGCCAAGGCAATCATTCCGATCATTGCCGTGGCAGTGAACAAGATGGGGTTCGGATATCCATTCACCACTCGTTCGCCCAGCTGATTCAGCAACCAGAATCCCGGCATAATACCGATGACAGAGAGCGGTATGGCCAACATGATGATTCCCGTAATGGCGGACAACCCGGTCTGTATACGAAGCACAATGAAGATTCCCAACAGTGCAACCCCGAATGCGATGCCGAGGTCGCGAAACACCCTTAAAGTGATCTTCCACTCCCCCTCGCCGTTCCATACGGCTCGAACACCATCGGGCAAAGACCATGAAAGCCCACCGCCCGGTTTAAAATGCGTTCGTTGTTCAACCGGGACCGATTGGATTTCATCCGGGTTTGCATTTAGATCGCCGGCCACGTCCAGCACGATCTCTGCCGGTGTCCGGCCGGCTATCTCTGCAAAAACATAAACAACGGGTCTGAGATTCTTGTGGTGAATGACCTTGTCCTGCAATCGGTTTTGAAAACCGCCGATTTCAGCCATGGAGACGATGGGTTGCGGGGCATCGCGTATACCGGATTTTTCCCGAATTTTGGTAATTCCCGGCCTTCCTTTAACGTGCAAATCCGAAAGTGAGCCGGGTGAGCTTCTGATATCTATGGGGAGTCGCAACACCACGGGCAAGGGGTTCACTTCTCTCGGGATCTGCATAATTCCCGCAATCAGGCCGTTGTTGGCAAGGCGGATGGTTTGAGCGATGTCTTCGGTTCCGATCCCGGATAATGCGGCTTTCTCTTTATCCGGCACAAATACCATTTTTTGTTGATCGTCCCCGACTGATGTGTCCACATCCACTACAAAGGGCTCCTGCTTCAGGCGGTTTTCCAATATTTCGGCAGCATTTTGAAGAGCCGCGTACGGTGTCGCTTTTTTACCGTACAGTTCAACGGTTACGGTTGAGATGACAGGCGGCCCGGGTGGGACTTCAACCAGCATGATGCGGGCATCATTTGAATGTGCGATCCTTTCCAGATCCTTTCGAATGCGCAATATAATCGCATGGGATTGTTGCGCCCTGTGTTGTCGTTTGGCAAGCGTTATTCGAATATCTGCATAGTGAGCCCCTTGGCGCTGATAGTAATGCCGCACCATTCCATTGAAATCCATTGGCGACGGCACACCCACAAAGGCGGTGTAGTCACGTACTTCAGGTACGGTACGCAAATATTGACCGAACGCCGCTACCGCCCCCTGGGTCCGTTCAAGGGTGGTGCCCTCCGGCATGTTTACGATGATTTGAAACTCATCCTTGTTATCGTATGGGAGCAGTTTAAGGGGGACCAGCCGCAGTGCGGGGAGTACCGCTGAGACAAAGAAGAGCAGTGCGATGACCGCAAGAAACACCCATGAACGCCCATGGGTGCGGAGCAACGGTTTCAGCAAAGATTCGTAGAATCGGTATAGTTGGGTTTTGGTGATGTCATATTCGGATCTTTGCTCGGCCGGCTTGATCAGTTTATATGACAGCCAGGGGGTAATTAGGAATGCGACCACCGTGCTGGTCACCACACTCACCGGCACATTAAACGCCATGGGGGCCATATACGGACCCATCATCCCGGTGATGTAATAAAGGGGAGCAAAGGCGAAAATGATGGCGATGGTGGACATGATCAATGCGCCCCGGATTTCGGACATGGCCAGGATAATCCCCTGCCGGCGTGTGTGTCGGCCGGTCCGCATAAATCGTTCGATGTTGTCGACTCCGGTTATGGGGTCATCCACCAGCAATCCGAGAGCAAGGATGAGGGCAAACAACGTTACGCGGTTGATGGTGTAACCGGCAAAAAGGTCAAGACCCAGCGTGATTCCGTAGCAAATCGGAACCGCCAATCCGACCACCAATGCAGCTCGCCAACCCAAAAAGAGCCCGATAAAGCAGACGACCGTAAGAACCGCAACGAAAAGGCTCGAAACGAGGTTGTTGATTTTGTCATCTGCGGTCTGTCCGTAGTTTCGAATAATCCGGTAATTGACTTCGGGAGGAAAAATCTCTTTTTTGAGCTTTTCAAAATAGTCCTCCACTTCCCGTGCCACAAATACGGCATTGGCCCCTTTCTGCTTAGCCACAGA
The DNA here is from genome assembly GCA_964433795.1 of uncultured Desulfobacteraceae bacterium. GTDB lineage: Bacteria > Desulfobacterota > Desulfobacteria > Desulfobacterales > SURF-15 > DUZK01. Next base: position 4,963 of record CAYSUA010000378.1, read on the forward strand.
TATCGCTACTGCCGGATAGTCTTCCGGATATTTTTGCAATTGGTCGGATGCCGGGCCAAAACCGATCCAGGTGTAACTGTTCGGCTCTGCAGGCCCATCGATCACATTTGCAATGTCTCCCAGATAAACAGGCACGCCGTCCACGACATTGATGACCAGTTTTCTTAAATCTTCTGCGTTTCGGATGAAGTCTCCGGCCTCAACCACAATTTCCCGGTCTAAAATCTGAATATTACCGGCCGGCAGCAACTTGTTGGATACATCGATGGCCCACGCCACTTCCAAGGGCGCCGTTCGCCGCGCGGCCAATGCCTTCGGATCCAGTTCAACCCGTATCTCTCTGGGACGACCACCGGTGACCTCAAGCCGATTGGTGTTTTTGATGGACTGCAGATCGTGTTCTATTTCTTCTGCAAGCCGCCGCAATTCATGATCACCGGTCAGCGTCGGGTTTTCACTCCACAGCACTGCCACGATAATCGGAACATCATCAATTTCAATGGGTTTAACGACCCAGGATTCAACGGCTTTTGGAATGCGGTCGGTATTGGAGAATATTTTGTTGTAGATCTTAATTAACGAGTCTTCACGATTTTCTCCCACAAAAAAACGGACGGTTACAACACATTGCTCGGCTCTGGACATTGAGTAGACATACTCAACGCCATCAATTTGATGGAGAAGCTTTTCCAACGGTGTGGCGATCTGGCGTTCCACCTGTTTTGCCCCGAGCCCGGGTGCGGATACCAGCACATCCGCCAGGGGGACGATGATTTGAGGCTCTTCTTCCCGCGGTGTGATTACCAGCGACACAGCGCCAACCAGCAGGGCGCCCAATAACAACAGCAGCGGGAGCGGCCCTTTTAGGGTGGTGGCGAGTAATCTAGATAATCCATCGGGTTTCGGTGAAGTGGGTTCAGCCATACAGTTTTACTCTACTGATTTGGTAGATTTTTTTTCCAGTGAGTCCGTACCAATCGATAGTAGCCTATTGCAGTATAAAAAGAGCATGTCAAGCCGTCAGGTCAAAACTTCATCAGTCCACCCGAAACACATTCATGGCGCATTTGGCGCGTTCATGGCGTGTTTCTGCAAGTGAGATAAGTTTTGCTCAAATACCCTCTTGATGGCATATTTGGCACGTTAATGGCCCAATTCATATGCTATGTCGATTTTGGCCCTCAGTGTCTCACCCTTTATCAAAATATATATCGAAATTGGTTTTTCGTTTCACATATTTCTCACGCAAGGCGCCAAGTTAATCCGGGGAAAGTCAAGAGAAAAATTTAGGTCAAAAAATAAGCGC
>CAYSUA010000379.1:0-6256 GCA_964433795.1 uncultured Desulfobacteraceae bacterium
GACATACACAGACACTTATCAATTTTTCTTTTGCCGACGTGGGAAAAAGAAAATGAGCTGTCATAAAAAGGAGTTTCCTATACTATCGAGTTAGATGTTTCCTTATTTCGGTTTAAAAATATGGCAAAAACGGAAACCCAGGTCAAGCATGGAATTGAGAAGTCTCCAGAACGGTTATTTGTGAATTCAAAGGCGCACCATTTTCCATTCTCTAATGGATACAGACGGTGCAATATGCTATATCGTGAAATAATCTCCGGTTCAGTCGATTCAAAGGGGATTGAGGACTCAAGGAAAGGACTTTCACCATGGGAAAGAAGAAGGAAAAGGCAGACTGCAATGTATTGCAGAAAACCGTCATCGACAAAGGGTTGTGCACCGGTTGCGGTTTGTGCATCGGGATCTGCCCAAGCAATGTCTGGGAAATCAAGTGGATGGCCGGCGATGCGGAACCCATCTCGAGCAAACCGGAATGCGAAGCGTGCGGACTCTGCGTGTCGGTGTGTCCGGGCAGGGACATCCCCATGTTTGAATTGGAAGCGAAATTTCTGGGTGAACAACGGAATCCTGAAACGGATGAAGTAGGTGTTTATCGGAAAGCCTACGGCGCCTACGCCGGGCAGAACCATATCCGGGATGCCGGGGCATCCGGCGGAGTGGCAACGGCTCTTTTGGCCTACGCCATGGAAAAGGATTTAATCGATGGCGCCGTGGTAGCCGGCTTCAATGAGGAAAGACCGTATTTGGCGGAAGGACGAATTGTTACGGACAGCCGGGAGTTGCCGAAACACGCCAGAAGCAAATACGGCGGTAATCCCCCGGTGAATGCCGTACTGTCAGAAGCCGTGATGGACAGGGGTATTTCCAGGCTGGGCCTGATCGGTTGTCCCTGTCACGTTCACGGATTGAGAAAAGTGCAGAAACTGGGAAGACCGAAAAAGATTGCAGACAGTATCCAACTGGTCCTGGGCCTGTTTTGCGCTTCTCAGATGTACTTCGAGGGCACCCGACACCTTCTCAGTGAGTACTGCGGTATTTATTCTCTGGATGAAATCGAGATGATTGACTACCGGTGGGGGCCGTGGCCCGGACGGTTTTACGTCAAAACCAAAGCCGGAAAGGAAATTCTGGTTGACCGGCACGAGTATGTTTACCATCACCTGTTATCCAACTGGCAGAGAGATCGATGCACCATCTGTTTGGACCATTGTGCCGAACTTTCAGACATCGCCCTCGGTGATTATTGGGATCCGAACATGAAACCGGGTGATCCGGGCTGGACCATGGTCATTGCCAGAAGCGATTTCGGGCTAAAATTCTTCGAGGATGCGGTTCGAGACGGATATGTTGTTGCCGAAGAGTTTGATCTAAGCGATAAAACACCTGCCGGCGCCCAATTCAAAAAACGCCGCAATCCTTTCTTACACCAGAGGAGATTACAGTACGGGCTGCCGGTTCCGGATTACGGTTTTGTCCCGAAGCACGAACCCGGCCCGGCCCAAGAGAAACATCGGGCACCCGGTTTTGACGGCCCGGTGGTGGTAATTAAAAGCGAATAGTTATTTCCTCTGCGTTCTTTGCGAGCTCAAGCGACTGCAGGGAGCGGGCGTGAGATAAACAAACCTTCAGGAGATGGATCATGACTTCGGAAATCGCACAGGCCAATGGGAAGATAGAACCTCCGGTCGATGAGGCAATCGATCTGGTGGAATGGTATTTTGAACAGGGCTGGACCGATGGGCTTCCTGTGGTTCCCCCTACTCCGGAAAAGGTTGCGGAAATGTTATCCGCTTTGGGTGGGAGCCCTGAAAAGGTGGAAGCTCGGGTTCCGCCTCGCTGGGGCAGCCTGACCCGAGAGATACTGTCCATCAACATGGTGATGGCCGGATGCAAACCCGCCTATGCACCCGTGGTCCGAGCGGCGATGCTTGCCATGTGCGACCTCAACTTCAATTTGAACGGCATTCAGGCAACCACCCATATGGTCGCCCCCCTTTTAGTGGTCAACGGTCCGATACGTAATGATATCGGCATGAATGCAGGCTGTAATGTATTCGGCTCCGGCAATCGGGCAAACGCTACCATCGGGCGGGCCATTCGCCTGGTGCTGTTAAATGTGGGCGGCGGAAGACCCGGAGATCTCGATAAGAGCACCCTCGGCCATCCCGGAAAATACACATTTTGTATTGCCGAAAATGAGGAAGCCAGCCCCTGGGCGCCCTACCATGTTGAGCACGGTTACGATCCGGAAGACAACACCGTCTTTGTTATCGGTACGGAGCCGCCGCACAGTGTAACAAACCATGTGGCGGACGATCCCGAGGGCATCCTTGACAGCATCGCTTCTGCCATGAGCACAATTGCCCACAACAACGCAGTTCAGAGCGGATCCTGTGCGGTAGTGATCGGGCAAGAACATGCAACTACGATTGCAGCACGGGGATGGACGAGAAACGATGTGCGCAGCTACCTGTGGATGAACGCCGGAAACACATTCGGAGAAATCAGCTTCCACAATCGTTACGGAAAAATCTACAACAAGAATCTTCCCCGTTGGTACAAGCGTGAGCCCGAAGCACCGATTCCCATTGTTCCACGACCCGACGACATCCATCTGTTCGTGGCCGGTGGCGAAGCAGGGCGTTTTTCAGCATTTCTTCCCGGCTGGGGAAACATGACCGCACCGGTATTAAGGGCTGTGGATGGAAAACCGCCTGCAAAGGGCCCCGTCTGCCTGGACGGCACGTGCGCGCTTTAGATAGAACCCTTTGGGAAAGGAAAAAACCGATGAGTACAATTAAACTCAAGTCCGGTCAAGCCGTATACGATCCACAGGGGATCGTTGAGGCTGAGGCAAAATCCCTTGCGCCGCGCATTTCGTCGCTTAAAGGGCTGCGGTTGGGCGTTTTGAACAACTCGAAATGGAATAGCGGAACGCTTTTGCGCAAAATGATTTCACTGCTGGAGCAAAACGAGGCCTTTTCGGAAGTGCATTTTTATAAAAAGGAGAGTTTTTCAAAAATCGCCACTCCGGATCTCATTGATCAGATCACGGAAGAAAACGATGCGGTGGTCACTGCCATTGGCGACTGAGGGTCCTGTACGTCGTGCTGTATGCACGACGGGGTTATGCTGGAGGAAAAAGGGGTTCCCACCGCTGTTGTTGTGACGGATGCGTTTCTCCATGAAGCCCATGTCCAGCGCAAAGCACTCGGAATGGATGGACTTGAACCGGTTGTCATCAAACACCCCCTGAGTACGTTGAAGGAAGAAGAGATTGAAGACAGGGCGCGTGAAATCCTTCCACAGATGAAAAAGATATTACTCGGAAACCAGTGAGAACAGACATGATGAAAATGAAACGGAAATATATATCAACCATCCTCTCGGTGTCGGTTATCATCATTCTTGTTGTTATCGGACAAATCAAAGCGGATGAGCCGAACATAGATCCCGAGTCCTATATCAAGCGCGGGCTCGCCGATTATGACAACGATCACTATGATGAAGCGATTTTAAATTTCTCCAAAGCAATCGAGATTGACTCGAATTCCGCAGAAGCCTTCACCCATCGGGGGAATGCCTATCGCGACAAAGGTGAGCATGATAAAGCGGTCTCTGACTACAACAAGGCCGTCGAATTGGACCCGAAGCATGTCATGGCTTACTACAATCGGGGAGGCGCCTATCTGGGTCAACAGCAGTATGACAATGCGATTTCCGACTACAACAAGGTCATCGAATTGAATCCGAAGTTTGCCGTTGCCTACAGCAATCGGGGAATCGCATATTTATACAAAGGCGAGTACGATCGGGCCATCTCGGAATTCACCAGAGCCATGCAGATAGACCCAAAGTATGTTGAGGCTTACACCAATCGGGCGGCGGCCTTGTTGAACACCGGCCGGTATGACGAAGCCATATCCGATTACAACAGCGCCATAGAGATAGACCCGAAGTCTGATTTGGCCTATTACAATCGCGGCGTGGCCTATTTTAAAAAAGGAGATTATGTCAATTCTTGGGATGATATCAATGCGGCCCAGGACTTGGGATATCCGGTTAATCCAAATCTACTGAAGGGGCTGTGGGACGTTCTACAAAGTCAAAAATGATGGCTTTGTAAAAAGTCCAAAGCCTTTGCACTCACCGGTTTGCATATTTCGATTCTATAACTTCACCCGACCGATACCGTCTTTATACTCTATTTTCGTTCCATAAGGGGCGGACAATTCTCCCAGGTAATCAATTATTTTTCTGCCCATTTCCTCATCAGCCAGCATGGGACGCCCGCTCTGGGGACGGGGTTCATGAAGCAGGGTGACCGGATATATTTTAAGTTCCGCCAGCTCACCGCCTTTTCCAAATGAACACACACCGATGATGGCGCCCGGAACCGGTGCGGAAAAATAGCCGCCGGGCGGGCTCAGCTGTTTTTCCGGAAAGAGCAACGGCATACGGGCATCGAATGCATCTGCCGTTGTTGCCTCCCATTTTCGGGCCTCGGGGCTGTATCCCGCTCTCCAGTAAAAATCGGACGGCAGCCGTGTTACCGTATTGCTCATGCCCATAAAGTCTCCGGGATCATAAAATATGGGTTTGTTTTTATAGATCTCGATCCCTCGAAGCGGAGAATGACTTCCCTGGGCGATAAATGCGTCTGCGCCGGCATCGATACATGTGCGGGCAAACGGGGGGACAAACTTCGGGGTTGTGTCCAACCCCTTTTCAGGATCCCATTCATGAATGTGCAGATGTACGAGTACGGTGTCGGCTTGCCGTTTTGCATTTCTGATGGACCGCAGATTACCTTCCACGTCATCTTCATCGGCCACGGGTACGATTCCCGGTTCGCTCCCTTCCACAAACTTGCAGATGGTGTTGTGAAGACCCGGCGGATTGAACAACCAGGCGTTTTCGGCCTGGGTGATCCACCACCCGAATTTGAAAGCGAGCTGTTTGATCATTTCCATGGTATCGCTGTCCACCATGAAATGATATCGAAGCGGATTGACACCGGGTCTGCCTTTGACATCCCTTCTGGTTTCTCCGGCCCGGGTCCATCCGTTAAATGATGATGTCATGGAGATGAGGGCAACCCTTCCTTTGCCGGTATCCAGATAGGCAGCATCCCTTGCGTCACCCAGGGTTTTACCTGTTCCGGCATAAGGGAGACCGGCCTCATCCAGCGCCTTCCAGGTTGAAATCAGGCCGCCGTAGGAATAATCCAGGCTATGGTTCGAGGCGTGGGAGACGATGTCGAAACCCGCCCACTTCAGTTCCTCGGCCATAAAAGAAGGGGACCGCATCCATGTCCAGCCGGCATCTGCAGCCGGGTATATTTCTGGCCCGTCGTAGTCGTGTATGAGTGTTTCCAGATGGGTGTAAGCCACATCGGCTTCCCTTAGAACCTTGATCATGGAGAGAAACCGTTCATCGTTGTAAACGGACAGGCGCCTGTTGACAATGGAGTCACCGGTAACGGCCACAGAAAATTCTGCGTTCATATCCTTCCCTCCTTATTAAAACTATCAAAACAAAGAACGATTCTTCTTTCTGAAATCAGCCCGCCATCAATCGGGATCCGGCGATACGTCCGGTTCGACCTCATAGGCATTTGCGATACTGTTAGTTCCGGAAAACGTATCCACCACGGCCACGATCTCACCGATGGCCTCGTTGTCCAGTCCGAGCCGCTTCACGGCGGCACTGTGGGAGTGAATTCAGTAATGGCAGTTGTTGACAATGGACACCGACAGGGCAATAATCTCCTTGGTCAGCAGGTCCAGCTTCCCCGGTTTCATCGTGACTTGAAGCTTCTTCCACACGGCTTCAAGGTGATCCGGGTTGATCGACAGGGCTTTCCAGAAGTTCGGTACAAAATCGATCTCCTTTTTTGCCTTGATTTCGTCATAGATCTCCTTCACCTTGCCGGTGGCATCTTTTTCCTCTACGCCTGCAAATAGCGACATATGTCATACCTCCTCTGTTTTTTGTTATCCTGAGCTGGGTCGCCGTCTCAAACCCGAACACGTTTTAACCAAAGTATAGTGTTACGAGTTCTTGCCCGGGGATGAAGATATCACAAATTTCCGTATCAACCCATGAAAAATCCTTTTCATTTACAGGATTTCAGGGATATGTATCACGACCGGGCCCGAGTGTCGCCTGACATGTTGAAATCTTTGAAGGAATCATTTACGTATAAAGAAATACGGTTATGCACAATGCCCAAGTTGTTTACCGGAATAGGCTT
>CAYSUA010000380.1:0-6256 GCA_964433795.1 uncultured Desulfobacteraceae bacterium
TACTTCATTGAAGGTTTGCGAACCGGCCCCGAACTCCGGTGTATTGGTTTTTCCGATGGTAATGGCTCCGGCATTCTTGAGCCGCTGAACAATGAGTGCATCATGCTCCGGTATGTTGTCCTTGTATATGGGTGATCCAAAGGTGGTCCGAATCCCCTTGGTTTCCACGAGATCTTTATGGGCAATGGGAAGTCCGAACAGCGGCCCGGGCTCGCTTCCGGATGCAATCGTCGCATCTGCCGCCCTGGCGCCTTCCATGGCCTGCTCCGGGAGATAGGTCACGATCGCGTTTACCTTCGGATTGATCCGATTAATCTGATCCAGGTGTGCCGACATCACTTCAGTAACGGATAGTTCCTTGGTCCGGATAAGGCGGGTCAACTCGGTTGCCGTTTTAAAACAAATTTCGGAATTCGACATAATAGTAGCCTCCAACGTTATTTCTGATTTAATTCTACTATGAATGTAAACATGGTCCTTATGCTTTGAGCTTTTAGCCTTCAGCTTACTTTATATCCACGAATTCGGATTTTCTTCAACCCTTTGATAAATTGAGAAAGGCATGCAGGAGACTTTCATCTCATACTCTTTGCCGGCTTATACAGATGCTTTCGGCTTGACCCATTCTTTTCTTTCAATCAAAACCTGGGCATTTTGGTCATTTGGGTCATAATGGTCATAATTGGAGGTTGATTATGGAAAAAAACATATCCGTGGCTGAAGCAAAAGCCACCTTTTCAGAATGCATCCGTAAAGTGGAAGCGTGTTCTGCCGTGCTCATTACCAGGCATGGCAAACCTGTCGCCGCACTTGTTAGCCCCAGCGACCTCGAACACCTTGAGCGTTTGAGAAAAGCAGGGCCGGAGAGTGGACTTGCCAGTATTGCGGGTGGCTGGGAAAATAGTGAAGAACTGGCTTCAATATTGAACGCATCTCCTCGACAGGGACAGCGAAATATTCCAGACCCGGAACATTAAAAATGGCGTTTCTCTTTGATACCGATGCAATTTCAAAACTCCTGCGCCCACGCCCCGCAAGAGCCTATGTGAAATGGATCATGAAAGTTGCTCGTGAAGAGCAATTTACCAGTGCCGTTGTAATAGGCGAACTGTACAAAGGCGCCTACCGCTCCCAAGACTGGGAGCGGCACTTAACCAATATAGCACAACGGGTTCTCCCCGCTGTCACCGTTTTACCTTACGGCATCGGCATTGCGAAAGTTTTTGGTAAAATCCGAGCGCACCTTGAAGAGATTGGAACAATCCTTCCCGATGCGGATATTCAGATTGCTGCCACAGCCATCGGCTATGATTTAGAGCTTATAACCGGAAACCTTCGCCATTTTAGCAGGATTCCCGACCTGAAACTCAATAATATCCTCGCAAATTCACAAAACCAATGATTTCTGGTTTCTTTTCCCACATAACGAAGAAGTCAGGGATTCCACTGACTTCTATAAATATGACAAATTTTTGATTTTTCACAATCTTACAAAAACGATTCGGCTCGGGCTGTCGCCTGAACTGACGTGTTCGGCAGTCCTATGTCCAGAGGAACTGTCTGACCTCAATCATGCGATGCAGGTTCCTCTGGTCTTCCTCGTCCCACTTCTTCTCCAATCGCCAGTGTTTCTTCAGTGCGGTATCATACGCGGCATATTTCTTCTTGTCGTAATCCACAAGTTGCCGGTTCTCGGTACCGTCTATCTTCTTCCATCGCATAGGCGGCTTCTTTAAGCCCTTCTCGTCCAAAGGACTTTTGCGGGCCGGTCGCGTCTGCGTCCACCAGCGATAAAGCGATCGGATCTCCTTCCATGCCTGCTTGTGGACTGGATCAGAATTCCAATCCACAATTTTATCGGGTTTCTCCTGTTCCACAAAATCGACAAGAACCTGGAACACAGCGTGCAGCATGACATGATCCTTGTCACACCAACCCTTCTCCAGAGTGTGAATTTTCAGTATCTTCACGTCTTAATTTCCTACCGAACTCCGCGTGTCAGGGGCGGCTTTTTTTCGCCGTCCCTTGAACACGCATGTTGGGATTGAATTTTTGTCTTGACACATATCTGTTTTAGTTGTACATTATAGCGTACATGTACAGGAGGTGTTACGTGAAAGCTATTTCATATACTGCCGCACGGCAAAATCTTGCAAAAACGATGGAAAACGTGTGCAAAGACCATGCACCTGTTATCGTGACACGTAAAACAACCGATTCCGTTGTCATAATGTCCCTTGAAGACTATGAAGCCTTGGAGGAAACTGCTTACCTGTTGCGCTCTCCGAAAAACACAAGGCGTCTAATTGAATCCATCGCCCAGCTTGAAGATGGTCAGGGGTCCGAAAGGGAGCTTTTAGATTGAATCTCATATTTTCGGATCATGCTTGGGAGGATTACTTATACTGGCAAAAAACAGATAAGAAAATCCTCCGGCGAATTAACAGTCTCATCAAAGAGATCAAACGCAATCCATTTGAAGGGATTGGAAAACCTGAGCCGCTCAAGCACGCTCTATCAGGATACTGGTCGCGACGAATCAATGAAGAGCACAGAATCGTATATAAAGCTTCTTCAAATTCCATTCATATAGCTCAGCTTCGTTACCACTATTGATCTATTTGAAACCCAACTAATAATGGACCCCACTTTTGGTGTATAAAATGAATGGGGCATTACACCACTTTTGGTGTCAAATACAATATGTGTAGCTGAAATCCAATGTTATTATTGGCAAAAATAAATTCAGGTGTGGTTATACACCAAATATTCGAACAACCTTCTCAGCAGAAATGCACCTACCCTTGCTTACAGACCTCACGGTGGCGGCGGTCATATCCTTCTGAAGCGCTCATTCAGGGTAGAATAATACACAACATATTCAGCAGATCGAAAAGAATTGAATGAGATGGTTAGCGCTTTTGGGTAATTTTTTCAATTCATATTTTTTCCCTATGTAGGAAACGCAGGATTGCAGGAAAGTCGCCTGAATCTTTTATGCACGTCGAGTGAGGCATCCCTGCACCCGAATTTGCCTGATGCCTTCTAGAAATTTTTCAGCAAGGACGCTTGACACCGAATGAGCATATACTTCCTTATCCGGGGTCATTCCCCGTATCCGTCCATCGTGAAAATAGGCGGCAAGCAGTCTTTTACCGATTTCAAAACGATCCTTCACTTCTTTACGTGTCGTCTGTTCAATGGGTAGGGGATCCGGAAACCGTTTGTTGCCATCGGCAAGACGTTTCATAAAATTGAGTATTCTTCCGAGTCTTAAAATCGTCACCGACTCTGTCCGAGTCGTGGTGTGAGAAATCGGCAATGCTGTTGAGCGCATCAACGAAAACGAATGCGGAAGTAATCCCAATCGATCACATTGCTTGTAGTCTGCACTTCCGGGGGAAGGATAAAACACGGAAACACCCGCAAGCACCCGGCGGCGGGCAAGAAAGAGAAGATCCTTTAAGGAAGCATCGGCTGATTGATGCGGCGCGCCGATAATGATGTAGCCGACGGCATTGAGATCGAACCTTTCGGCAAGACGAAGTGCGCGATCAAAAGCCTCGGTCACATCCGGCCGCTGAAACCGTTTTAACTGCTCCTTATCTGTGGACCCCAGCGATAGATTCAGAGTCGAAAACCCGGCCCCTTTCATCGCCTGAACCACATCCTTGTCAAGCGACGGAGGATACAAGCCGTTCATGGCACGAAGTTCAAGGTCTTTGTTTTTAAAGCGGGCGGAAATTTCTTCTAAGAGTGTGAGAAACCATTTCCGATCCAGGGCAAGATTCTCATCTTCAAAGTCTATAAACCCGGCATCAACCTCTCTCAAAACGGTTTCGATCTCCCTAATGACGGCGGAAACGGATCGTCTCCGGTATTTAAAACAGGAAGCGGCATTGACCGAACAGTAGGAGCAGGTCATGGGACATCCGCGACTGGCCGTAACCATGGCACTCCCCTTTTTTCCCCGTCTGTAAAAGGATTGCCGGATGAGATGAGTTGCCGGCAATGGGTTCTCATCAAGGTTTTCTGAAACGGCAGGTTCACGAATCCAAAGGGAGCCGTCGGCATTTCGGCAGACGATTCCCGGAACGGATTTTATCGGAAACCCTTGCTTTATAGCTTTTGCCAGCACCGGCAGGGAAACCTCCCCTTCCCCGCGAAGCATGAAATCTACGGCATTGTTTTCCATAACGGTTTCGGGAAGCACAGTGGGATGATGGCCGCCCAGCACGGTCTTGCAATCCGGATGAAACTCCTTTACGGCCCGGGCAGTCTGAATCGCCTCCTCGATATACGGGGTAAACAGCGCAGAGATACCGACCAGAAACGCCCCCGATGCTTGAGCCGACCGGCCGATATGTTGATAGCTGTAGCCAAAGTGCCTGAAGTTATGAAACAGCCCGAAGGGCGAGATATCCGGCTTTCCGTAATACGTATCAAGATAGCTTAATTCTTTCGGAAGCTCTATGGGGTGTGACTTTTTTGTAGCCAGGCCATCAATAATATCAACGGAGAATCCTTCTTTAATCAGCGCAGCGGCAATGCACGCCAGGCCGTATGGAACGGTACGTTTCGCGGTGAGGTAAAAGTCCCGTATCGGGGGTTGTATCAGAATAATGTCGGTCAATGATTAGCCGCCCGTTCACTTCGTTCACTCGACTCACACAGACGCACACAGAATTTTCACTCCGCGACCAGGCTTCGCACAAGGCTTCGCCCCGGCAGGCTTGCGGAGTGAAAAAGCGTCATCGCTTCGCGAAAATTGGAACTCGTTATACCCGTAGGGTATGCATTCTTTTGTTGGGCCATTGTCGGCCCAACAAAAATGTCTGCGCATGTCTGCGTGGGTCTGTGGCTAAATAATTCAGGTACTCACAATGCCGAATTAATATAAACGTTTTAACGCTTCGCAGACGGCTTCCGTGACTTGGTTTGTGTCGGCGCTGCCCCCCAGGTCTTTCGGCATATTATTTCCTTCTTTTGTAACGGCTTCAATGGCTTTCATCAGGTTTTGAGACGCCCGTTCTTCTCCCAGATGCTCTAGCATCAAGACCGCGGTCCAGAATGTCCCGATGGGATTTGCAATGCCTTTCCCCATGATATCAAAAGCAGATCCGTGAATCGGCTCAAAGAGAGACGGATACGTCCGCTCCGGGTTGATGTTCGATGTTGCGCCGATACCCAGGCTCCCTGAAAGCGCTGCGGCAAGATCCGAAAGGATGTCGGCATGCAGATTGGTTGCCACCAGGACATCCAAAGTATCCGGTCGTAAAACCATCCGGGTGGTCGCTGCATCCACGAGCATCCGGTCTGTTGACACATCGGCGTATCCACCGGCCACCTCGTCGAATATCTCATCCCACATAACCATGCCGTGCCGCTGGGCATTCGATTTGGTAATAAGGGTCAGTTGCTTTTTGGAGCGTTTTTGAGCTATCTCAAAAGCAAACTCCATGATTCTTCGAACTCCGGTGCGGGTAAATACGGACACATCCATGCTGACTTCTTCCGCCAGGCCCCTGTGAGCGCGCCCGCCGACACCTGAATATTCACCTTCCGAGTTTTCGCGAATGATGACCCAATCCAAGTCCCCGGTATCCCGGTCTCTCAACGGGCTGGTGATACCCGGCAGTATCCGCGACGGCCGGACATTGGCGTACTGGTCGAATCCCTGGCAGATGTTGAGCCGAAGCCCCCACAGCGAAATATGATCCGGCACCGAAGGATGACCAACCGCCCCGAAATAGATGGCGTCATAGTCGATCAATACCTCCAGCCCGTCTTCGGCCATCATTCGACCGGTTTCGTGATAATAATCACACCCCCAGGGGAGTGTGTCGAACTGCATCCGGAAGGTTCCTTCACATTCCTGAAGCACTTCCAGGACACGAATCCCTGCCGGGATGACTTCCTTTCCGATACCGTCTCCCGGAATGGCGGCGATTCGAAATTCATTCATTATAATTTATCCTTTCTAATAGCGGATCTTCTCCAATTTAGCTGGTATCAATTGATTTGATGTTGAAAAAATTTATTATGATTCAAGCATGTTAGACGTTGATCTTTAGAGACGTTTTTTATTAGCCACCCGCTCACTTTTGTTCGCTCGACCCACACAGACCGCCACAGACCTTTTGCCTCCGCGACTTGATGGAATGGAGGCAAAAACAGTCAATCGCTTCGCGATAATTATTGCGCTTATGCCTGAAAGGCATTGGAAGCTTTTGCCTGGGCAAGTCGCCCAGGCAAA
>CAYSUA010000381.1:0-3353 GCA_964433795.1 uncultured Desulfobacteraceae bacterium
GGGAGCCCGGTTGAGAAGCATTTGTCTGACTTCTTCGCCGCGCGATCCGGCAAAGTCGGATGCCAGTATTTCTTTTAGCTCGCTGCCGGAAATGAGCTTCTCTTCAAATACCAGTTTTTTTAAGGCTGCCAGAGCATTGCCCACGTTGGCGGAATTGTGAAATTGCACAATGGTGTTGTTGTAATTAGGGCCTCCACCTTCCGAATGGTCCGAGCCAATCTCTATGCGGTGGGTCATCATAGCGGAAAGAAGCGGGGTGGGGGTCCCCTCTGCATAAGCTATGGATACGGCATTCGCACAGATGGGTAAAAATTCAAGGTAATAATCAACCTGCCGTTTAAATGCATGTTCCATATCTTCGTAGCTTTGAAACGTGGAAAGATTGCCTTCATCCGGGCAGAGGCAAATACCGGTGGCAGGATTGGTACCACCGTTTACCGTAATCTCGAGGAGTTTCAACAAACAAAAAAATCCACCGCCACCGTAATTGGAACACGACTTGCCGGGCACGGCCATTTCGGCACAACCCAAAACCGCCCAATTCCGGGCATCTTCGATGGGGACTCCCATGTTCAGTAAGGTGGGCACGGCCACCTGGTCGTTAAACAGGCCCGGCAACCCGCCGCCATGGTTCAGGTTGGCACGGCAGCACGCCAGTAAAAAATCTTCAGGGGTTTCCGGATGAAAACGAGCGACAACAGTGGGTGCCGTCAGTTTCAGATCGGAGGTTACTTCCAAACAAAGATAGCTCAAATCGTTTGCGGCATCGAGCCCTTCGCTGGTTTGTCCGCCCAATGTCAGTGCCTGAAACATGGGGTAGCCGGTTTTTGTGCGTGTGTTCCGCCAGCTTCGCAGTTTATTCAACTCCGCCACCTTTATCCAGAAACACACGATCAGTTCCCTTGCATCATCTCGTGTAATGCGTTGATCTTCTATATCCTTTTTATAATAAGGATAAAGGTATTGATCGAAACGACCGAGGCCCATGGAATGACCGTTGCTTTCGGTTTGAGACAACAAGAAGGCAAACCATACGGATTGAACGGCTTCGCGGAAGGTTTCAGCGGGACCGGCAGGAACCCTATCACACACCCGGGCTATATCATAAAGCTCTTGCCGGCGCTCATTGCTGCTGCAACGGGCTGCAAGATTTCGGGCGAGTAGTGCATATCGGCGCCCAAAATCAGCGGCAGCTTTACAGGCAATGGCTACCGATTGCAAAAATATCCGTTTGCGGAGGTTTTCAGGCAACGTAGGGTCGAATGTTTCTTTCACCAGTTTCGATTTTTGGGCAAGGCCGTCAAAGCCCAGAGAAAGCATATCTTCAAAATCGATGACCACATGGCCATCCCCGTCCGTGGTACTGATAATGGTGCTGAATACCTGATTGATGTGAAGTCCCTCTTTATCGAAAGCCTCTAATATATCCGACGGGAGAGAGTTTTCGATATTTCCCAAGACCCGGTCATAGTGAGTTTTTCCCCGCCACGATTCAACTATCTGAAGAAGATCCTCACGGTCTTCGGTGTTGAGAATAAATGCATCCTGCGGCCGGTCTGCGAAGGTATCCATTTCATCGGCAAGCCATGATACTGAAAACTCCGGAAACACGGGTACTGAAAACGGCCTGGAAGCATGATTGCCGACGATCAATTCATCGTCTTCCATATAAATCGTCATTTCCTTAAGGACTTTTGCCAGCGCCATAGCCCTTCGTACAACGATCGGTTTGCCTTCTGTTTCAAGCCAGTTGTCTGTATAGAGACGCGCGCGCTCAAGGCATATTTCAGGAGTGGTCTGATAGAGACGCGAACATAATCTATCGGTTCTTGGGGTCATGGGAAGTATTCCTTATAGGCGGATGGATTTTCTTACTCCAACAAGTTGTTGTTTTTTCGATTTTTTTTTCACGGTGGGGAAGGAGTCAAGGTTTGACATGCCCTTCCCGATTCCGTCCGGTCGATATTCAATCTGAGTATTATCGTTAAAAACGATTTTTTGGATATTTAACTTGGGAATGACATCCTTTGGCTTCATTTTTTTCATTGACTCCCTTGCCTTCAAGTATTTTGATTCTCTGTTCGAGTTCTCGTATCTTTTTTTCAAGGCGGATCATTCGTTCGTCGTTTGAAGCGGCATAACAGGTGCCGATTAAAATGAAAAAGATCGAAATGCAGTAAACGGTGAAGAATTTTTTCATTTGTAATAAGAGAATTTGCGACATTTAACCATTTCCGATCAATGTTTTCGGCATGTTTAAATCTTTTCGATGATGGTCATTGCCATTCGGGTTGCATCCTGGGTGAAACGGAAACATTCTTCTTTAAGGTTTTCCGCCTTGAACTTTTTTTGACCTTCCTTTGTACCCAGTTCACATCCGATCAATTCCGCACAATTGGTGGTACCGAATTCTTTCTGGAAGGACTGAATAAATTCCCTCACATACGTATAGTTTTCTTCAACCGAGTCTTTTGGCGAGCGCCTTCCCGAAAACAGATTAATGGAAAGAATGCCGCCGGCCACTGCACCGCAAAGCCCTGATGTCCTCGACGTGCCGCTGCAAAAACCCGTGGCGATACTGGGAATGAAACTTGATTTGATGCCATAGTGTTCGGATACAGCTAATAATACGCTCTCTGCGCAGAAATAGCCTGATTTAAAGTAATTTATACTTTGCTGTGCAACCTGATCAATCATGTTTGTTCCCTTTCTACTCTAAATAAACCCGTTGAACACGGCCGGTGATCGAGCAAACCACCTCGTAATTGATGGTTTGAATCCGTGCGGCGAAATCATCCACGGTAATGGATTCGTCTCCTTGTTGTCCGAAGATAACGACTTCACTGTCCAGTTCCACCTCGGGAATATGGCCCACATCCAGCATGGTCTGATCCATGCAGATCCGGCCCACGATGGGGGCTTTTTTGCCGCAGACCAACATATGACCATTGGAAGAAAGCAGTCGATTCAATCCATCCGCATATCCGACAGGAAGGGTAGCGATGGTTGTGGGTGTTGCGGTTTCATATGTGATGCCATAACTGAATTTTTGCCCTGAGGGTACTTTTTTAAGGTGTGCCACTATTGTTTTCAATGCCATGGCCGGTTTGAGATCGATTCTGCTTTTGTCAACCTCTGGAGACGGCCACAATCCGTAGGTGGCGATTCCGGCTCTAACCATATCCAGGTGAGTGTCCGGCAGATCGATGATGCTTGCGCTGTTTGCTGCATGTTTTACCGGTGGATCGATCCCTGCTCTTTTGAGGTTTTCGATGAAATCCATGAAAATTTCAAATTGTTGATTGGCATAAGTTTTATCTGCGTCATCCGCTGTAGCAAAATGGGTGAATATC
>CAYSUA010000381.1:3363-6251 GCA_964433795.1 uncultured Desulfobacteraceae bacterium
TTGGATAATCGAACAATGGAAGCGACTTCTTCTACTGCGGATGGCGCGGCATCAAGGTCCTCGGCTTTGTAGCGCCGACAGTCCGGTTGAATGCCGAGGCGTCCCATACCTGAATCCACTTTGAGATGAATCGTTATCTTTTTATCCAGCTTTGCAGCAGCGGAATTCAGGGCCTCGGCACCCTGCAGCGTACTGACGGTTTGGATGAGGTCGTAATCCACTAACGTTTTAGCGATGCTCGGCGGGCTGTGACTCAATACCAGCACCGGCACATCAAAACCGGCTTCCCTCAGGGAGACGCCTTCATGGGCTCTGGCGACCCCCAGTAATGCAGCGCCGTTATCCAAAACCGTCTTTGCCGCTTCATTGGCGCCATGCCCGTATCCATTGGCTTTGACGATAGCCATGAGGCGTGCTGAAGGATCGGAGAGTTTTCTCAAGGATCGGATGTTGTGTGCAATTGCTTTTAGGTCAACTTCCGCCCAGACGAGTAAAGATTCCATTTTTTCCTCTATTTCATCGGCTATAAGCAATCAGCAGTCAGCTCTCATCAGTTTGGGATTCAGGAAATTGCTTTCATCTTTGAGCCTTCAGCTTTCAGCTATATTTAACATGCTATTTTCGCTGCATTAAAGAGTTCTTTAGCGTGATAAGAGCTTCGGACAAATGGGCCGCTGGCCACTTGCCTGAAACCCATTTTCAAAGCTGTTTCTTTCCATGCATTGAACTCCGCCGGTGGTATGAATCGTTTCACCGGAAGATGCGCCTTTGTCGGTTTTAAATATTGTCCCAGCGTTAACATTCTGCAGCCAGTTTCAAGCAAATCCATAAGGGTTTGTTTGACTTCTTCATCTCTTTCTCCCAGGCCGAGCATCAAACCTGATTTGGTCTGCAGAGAAGGCCCCCTTTTTTTCGCTCGATTCAACAATTCCAGTGATCGATCATAGACGGCCTGGGGTCTTACGGTGTTATATAGACGGGGAACGGTTTCAAGATTGTGATTCAAAACATCCGGATAGGCGTCTACGACCTTATTCAGTGCATCGCTATTCCTCTGGAAATCAGGGATCAGGACTTCGATCATGGCTTCCGGTATTTTTTCACGCACCGCCTTTATGGTATCCGCAAAAACTTCGGAACCGCCGTCCGGAAGATCATCTCGAGTGACCGATGTGATCACCACATACTTCAGATTCATTTTTTCGGCAGCCGCAGCAACATTATCGGGTTCTCCGGGATCCGGCGGGGTAGGGGTGCCGGCAGCAATCGCACAGAATCCGCAATTTCGGGTGCACACCGAACCCAATATTAAAAAGGTGGCTGTTTGGTTGGAGAAACATTCCCAGATATTCGGACACCGCGCTTCCTGACATACCGTGTGGAGCCGACTTTTTTCCACTAGGTTTCTGACCTGTTCATGTTCGGCGCCGGCAGGTATTCTGCGTTTCAGCCAGGGCGGTTTTGGTTTATTAGGGGTTTGGTTATTCATAAAAATACAGTTTAAAGTTTGATGTCTAAAGCTTGAAGTTTATGATCAAGACGCATCATTCATTACGCTTTGAGCTTTCAGCTTTTTGCTATGAACTTTTTACAACCATTTTTGAACTTCTGACAAGTCTTTTGGCATCAGTCGGATATGGAAGGTCTCGGATATATGATGCTTTATGCGTTCTTTCACCTGTTCAAAAGAGACGGGAGTATCTAACTTCGTTTCCATGGAGGTGGCACAAATTCCTTCGAGTCCGCACGGGTGAATCCATTCAAACGGTTCTAAAGACACATTCACATTCAATGCAAATCCATGAAATGTTATACTGCGTCGTACTGCAACCCCGATAGCGCCTATTTTGTTATTACCGACCCAAATACCGCGGTTTAAGGGGTTTCTTGCCGCCGTGATTCCCCAGTCCGCCATGGTACGGATCATCACCTCTTCAAGATTGGTGACATAATCGAGCACACCGAGTTTTGCGGATTTCAGATTGATTATGGGATATCCCACGAGCTGGCCGGGACCGTGATAGGTGATGTTTCCCCCTCGTTCCACATGCACGATGGGAACTCCGGATTTTTCTAGAAACGATTCGCTGACTCTCAGGTTTTCTTTTCCCCCGCTTCTTCCCAATGTGAATACCGGAGAATGTTCCAGTAGAAAAACGATATCCTGATCAAAAGCTCCCGTCTTGCGGGCATCCACAAGGTCGGTTTGGAGTTTCCAGATTCCCCGGTAGTCTGATTTCGGCAGTTCGATGCAGTACCAGGATTTGAGTTCCGGGTTCTGGGTTCTGGGTTCAGGGTTTGGGTTCTGAGTTTTGGGTTCTGAGTTCAAAGTTCTGGCTCAACCTGTCAAGCACGGGTTTCGGGCGGCTGCGGTTTCATCCAGTCGTTGAACTTTGCAACTCGTGGGAGCGTTTTTAACCTTGTCGGGATCTGATTTCGCTTCTTCCGCGATAGCTTTAAAAGCATCAATCAAGCGGTCTATATCCTCTTTGGATTCGGTTTCGGTGGGCTCTATCATAATAGCACCGTTTACCACCAGTGGAAAATAGATGGTGGGGGGATGAAATCCATAATCCATCAAACGCTTGACCATGTCCAAAGTCGTTATTTTTTCGGCTTTCTGATGTTTGTCTGAAAACACACATTCATGCATGCACGGACGGTCATAGGGAAGATGAAGCACGGCCTTGAGCTTTTCCTTTATGTAATTGGCATTCAATACCGCAAGCTGGCTGGCTTTCTTTATATCACGCGCCCCCATGCTTAGGATATAACTATAGGATTTGATCATAACGCCGAAGTTTCCATAGAATGCATGCAGTTTTCCGATGGATTCCGGAAATTCTTCTGAAAGAAAGTATTGACCGTTTTCTTCACCAATGCGTGGA
>CAYSUA010000382.1:0-3679 GCA_964433795.1 uncultured Desulfobacteraceae bacterium
AACTCTGTGTACTCGAATGAGCGACTTGTCGGGTCGTAGCTCGCAGAGCGAAGCCTGAAGCGAATGGGCGGTGAAACAAAGAATAATACGTAACCGTATTTATGAATGAGTGTACTTAGCCAGGTTTTCAGAGAAAGACGGTGCCACCGTCCACCATGATGGTTTGGCCGGTCACAAACCGGCTTGCATCGGAGGCCAGGTAGAGCAGCGTTCCGGCGAGGTCGCTCGGCTCAAGATTTTTTTGCAGCGCCTGGCCTGATGCAATGACCTGCTTTGCTTTGTCGGATTTGGCGCCAAAAAACTCTTCGGTCGCATCGGTCAGCACGACACTGGGCGCGATGGAATTGACGCGAATCCAGTCCCGTCCCAACTCCCGGGCCAGGGTTCGGGTTATGCCGATGACCGCCGCCTTGGACGTTGCATAGTGAAGCGCAAAAGGCATTCCGTAGACGGCTGCCAATGATGCGATGTTGATAATGCTTCCGCCGTCTCCTTCCTTGCGCATAACCGGAACCACTGCCTTGCAGCAATTCCAAATGCCTTTGACATTAACAGACATGCATGCGTCCCATTCTTCTTCTGGGATGTTTTCGAAGCGTCCCCCCTTAAGAGAGCCATAGAGGGCCGCGTTGTTTACAAGGATATCGATCCGCCCGAAAGCCTCGACGGCTGCATCGGCCATGGCCTGAGTGGATTCTGAATCGGCAACATCCAGATCCAGGCCGAGAGCTCTGCCACCGGAAGCTTCCACCGCTTTGACGGTTTCAGCGCAATCGCGTTTGTCAGCCGCGATTGCCACCGCTCCTGCTGCCGCCAGTGCGCAGGCGTATTCGCGTCCAAGACCGCGCGCCGCACCGGTGATAATTGCAACTTTTCCATTTAAGTCCACTATGGCCTCCTTGTGCTGTTTCAATATTTGCTTTTCAATTCAAACTATTCATTCATATTCAGCATCCAGACCCAGAACTCACTTCCGTGGTTTACCGCGTACCTCAAAGCGGGAGACACTGAAATAATTACCGAACTCCGTGTTAATCGTAATGCCGGTAATTACCGCTATCCGGCCGTCAAAATGAGCCTCTATATCCTGCACCATGGAAATCAGGTCATCATCGATCCGTTGCATCAGAAATATAGTTGCATCTACTATATCCGCCTCTTTATCTTTTCCGGCGCAGGTTTTTAGATAGGGCAGTAGAAGTTGCTCAACGGTCTGCTGTTGCCTATCCAGGGGATCGAAAGGTTTAAGGCTTATGCCGTCGTACCCGGCTTGGACGACAGCCATAAGGGAGCCACAGGAGGCCGTGATTTCCGCTTGTCCTTTTCGCGGGGCGCTCCCCCATTCTCCCTGATGGAATCCGATATGAGGACCGGCTACAAGGAGAAGGTTTTTATTCCCGTCCGTTTCAGGAACATGATGGGAAACCGCATGCAACCCGGTTTTTCCGCCATGACAGTATCCTGCCAGTCCACCGAATTTAAAACGTTCATTCCAATGCTTTTCCAGTAATTGATATTCCGGTTCATTGATCTCATCGCAACACCCGCCTTCTGCAAAACGGGTATTTTGCGGAGTGAAACCGTACTGTTCTTCCAGAAGAATGTTCTTTTTTGCAAAAAAGATTCTCCCGATTTCTGCATTGGAAAAGGTGCTTTGAATTTCTTTTTTAAAGTGTTTAAGATGCATTTCGTTACCTGCCGGCATACTTACCTTCGCTGCGGCGCTTGTCCGTAAGATCGGTGATTTTCGATCCCTCAACCAGATCGAGTCCCAGCCTGTCACAAATCAATGTCTTTATATAGTCTCTGTGAGGACACGGAGGGGCATGATAACTCTCGAATGAAATGCAGGATGACAGATGCACCACGATTCGATCCTTTTCGATTTTTTCTTTCTTTTTGATCTGTTTGATCAAGCTTGAAAGTTTGGGAAGCACGGCCCGACCGCAGCACCCCCCGCACGACATGGACAAAAAACGCTGCTCACCCTTGGGGTATTCAGCAAACAGGCCGGACCTTTCGGAAAACGCATGTTCACAGTAATATCCTGAACACCGGTCTTTGACGATTTGGCATTGTACCACCACAACATAATCTTTGTTCGTCATATCTTTCCTCCTCAGTTCATTAATCAATATCAAGTCCAATGGATTTTGCGATAATAATTTTCATTATTTCGTTGGTGCCGGCAAATATGGGCGTAACCCGGACATCACGAAATGTGCGAACAATCGGGCATTCTTCCAGCATTCCGAAGTCACCGATAAGATCGAGGCATCGGTTTGCGACCCGGTTTGCCATTTCCGTGTTCCAGTACTTAGCCATGCTGGTTTCAGTCACGATGTTTCTGCGCTCCATGTGATCCGCGATCAGTTTATCCAGAAATACTCGGCCGAGTGTGACCTCGGTGGTCATTTCCGCAAGGGCAAACTGGGTGGCCTGAGAAATCTTAGCCGAAGTGCCGGAATCACTTTTTTTCCTTAAATATTCCAAGGTCCATCCCAATATGATTTCAGCCATGGTTTTGGCAAGTATCGCCACCAGCAGGCGTTCTTGCTGAAGCTTTTTCATCAGGTTGATAAATCCTGTGCCTTTTTCGCCCATGCGGTTTTCTTTGGGTATCCGGCAATTGGAAAAAAACAGTTCGGTGGTGTCCTGGCTGTGAACCCCCAGTTTTGAAAGCGGCTTACCTTTTTTGAATCCCGGGTTTCCTGCTTCCACAAGATACAAAGAAATGGCCTGATAGGGATTTTCAATTGAAGTATCTTTGGCTGCCACAATCGCCAGATCGCAAATGACGCCGTTTGAGATAAACGTTTTGGTACCGTTGATGATCACCTCGTCACCATCTTCCAGTACAGTGGTTGTCATGGCTGCCAGATCGCTGCCCACATCCGGCTCGGTCATGGCAACGGCGGTGATAATATCGCCCGAGACACAACCCGGAAGATATTTTTTTTTCTGTTCTTCGGTACCGAACGAATCGAGATAGGGCACAACGATATCACTGTGAAGAAAAGCATCCAGCCCGTACTGATTGGTTCGGGTCATCTCTTCGATGGCGATGACCGAATACAGAAAATCTCCTCCCATTCCTCCGTATTCCGTCGATACGGCCGTGCATAGAAATCCTTCCCGCCCCATCTTTCGCCAGACTTCTTTGGGCACGATACCGTCTCTTTCCCACTGATCGATATGGGGTATCACTTCCGTTTGACAAAAGGCGCGCAGTTTTTCCCGAAACTGTTGGTGCTTTTCCGTGTAATGTAATATTTCCATAAGCGGCTTCTATTATCCGGATGTGAATGCCGATCGAAAATGTTGTCGCCGTCTAATAGGTGATCTGTTCCCTGATTTCGTAATGATGTGATCGCTCATCAAATCTTGATAGAACCTCTCTTGCTTTGGGAGGCACAACTGCTGTTTCATAATCCTCCCCTGCAAACTGCTTTACGGCATCCCAGGAATCGAACCACATGATGGTTATAAACTCTATTTCTCCGTTTAAAGGACGCCTAAAAAGCTGGATCTCTCGAAAGCCCGGAACTTTTTTCAAGGCAATTCCGGGGAATATCTCCGTCTTGAGCAGGTTTTCATATATATCCGCATTTTCCGGAGACGTCCATCCGTGCCAAATTCTTCCGATCATATCTTCCTCCTTGATTCTCTCTTTGTCGGC
>CAYSUA010000382.1:3697-6244 GCA_964433795.1 uncultured Desulfobacteraceae bacterium
ATCTAAAGCGATTTTGTTAGAAAGAGTGCTCTGCCGGCTGTTTCTACGTATACCGCCTGTGCAAACCCCGCCGCTTCATAAACTTTTCTGGCCCGGTGATTGTTTTCCTGCATTTCCAATGTGATCTTGCAGCAATCCATGCCCCGCGCTTTCCGTTCAACCCCCTCCAAGAGCAGTCGAGCGATTCCTTGTCCGCGGTTTGCGGGCAACACATAAAAGTCACTGATGTTGATAAGCGGCCGGGCAGCGAAGGTCGAAAACCCGAGGAAGCACACAGCGATGCCGATCGCGTCGCTTCCCTGAAAGGCAAGGAAGATGAAAGTGGTGGGATGTTGCTGCAATCCGGGTATCAGAGCGCGTCGGGCTTCAGGTGTAAGGGGCTTTCCGTTTCCCATGGGATCCCCGGCATAGGCATCGATGAGCTTAAGGACAGCCTGTCGGTGCTCCTCCCGGTTGAGGTCGGCTTCTACTATTTCAACGGGTCGCATTTAAAAAGGTTCTCCAGTCTTAGTCCGAAGTTTCCGACTTCTATTCGGCGGACAGGGGATAATCAATATCCTCTTTGCCCGATTCCTTTATATCGCGCGCCCTCCGTCGACCTCGATGCCCACTCCCGTGATGAATGCGGAATCATCTGATGCCAGGAACAATGCCGTTTTGGCAATATCCTCACTGGTTGCCATTCTGCCCATGGGGACCGTTTCAATAAATTTCTTTCTCGCTTCTTCAAAATTTGCATCACGCGCACCCGAAGCATCGATAAAAAATGGAAACATGGGGGTGTCGGTTGCTACGGGATTCAGACAGTTGACACGGATATTAAAAGAAGCAAGCTCTATGGCCAAACCCTTTGTGAGTGTAATGGCAGCTCCTTTGGATGCCAGGTAAGCGCAAAGTTTGGGACGCGGGCGTACACCGATAACCGACGCCGTGTTGATAATAACGCCTCCGCCCTGTTTTTTCATGATGGGAACGGCATACCGACAAGCCAAATAAATCGCTTTGACATTAACATTAAAAATATTGTCCCAAACGGCTTCCTCGACTTCCTCGATCGGTGTCATGGATTGTGCAATGCCTGCGTTGTTCATCAGGATGTCCAGCTTTCCAAACCTCTCGATCGTCTTATTGATCATCGCTTCCGAATCACCGGTATTGCCTACATCCGCTTTAAGGAAGATGCTTTCTCCACCTTTCTGGTTGATTATATCCACCGTTTCCTGACCGGTTTCCTGATTAAGATCCACCACTGTAACTGCTGCTCCCTCCTTTGCAAACAACACGGCACTTGCCTGTCCCATTCCCGAGCCTGCACCCGTAACGAGGGCTACCTTCTTTTCGAGTCTCATCGCATCCTCCTTCTTTTTATTTTCTTCACATTCACATCGGTTTACCCTATTGATTTAACACCCCTTTGTCATGCTTTTTATGCAACTATGGAGTTTATCATAACCACAAGACATACTTGATCTCAAGCCGGTTGGCAAAATAATTTCGGGGGAGACCGAGGGCGGGGTCCACATCCATATCGGATCGATTTTAATTTTATGGTGCGAAAATTTATCCTGTTGCTGTATGAAAGAAACAGGGAATCAGCAGTATTATTACCGGGGAGACCAGAGAACCAAACGGGGTTTTGATCCCAGTTCCTTGGATAGATCTTCGAGGCGCCCCCATTTTATCACGTTGGCCATGCAATGTTTCACACATGCCGGTTCAAGCCCCTTTTTCGTCCTCGGTTTGCAGAGGATGCAGAGCTCGGTGGGAAAGGGCAGGAAGGTGAGATAGGCCTTGTCTTTGGGAAGCTTCTGAACCTGTTCGATCACCTGCATGCCGGACATACCGGCTTCCCACCCATACTCCTGACAGCAGGCCACCTGGCAGGTGTAACAACCGGTGCAATATTCGTAATCGATCAGTAGGCCGTATTCAGGTTTTTTTGCCATCCTATTTCGCCTCCCCGGCTCTGTAGATTTTGCACATGGAGTGCTTGATCGGTGCACCCAGACCGTCTTTGCCCTGTTCTCCCATGGGAATAAGATTGTTGATATTGGACTCAAAGGTACCGTAGAGGCTCGGCTCCGCACCGTCTTTTTCCGGAAACCACCAGCCGTGAGTAGCCATGACCATCCAGGTCGGCACAACGAGCGTCAGTTTAGCCTTATACTTTGCCTTTCCCATCCAGTTCTCGATCCAGACCCACTCACCATTGCCGATACCGTATTCGGCTGCCGTGTCCGGATGGATCTCCACCAGCGGATCGGGCTCGATCTCCCTGAGCCAGGGGACCATCCGGTGTTCCGCATGGAAATAGGCCGGGGACCGTCTTCCGGTGGAAAGAATCAGGGGATAGTCCTTGGCCAGGTCCGGGCGGCTTTCCGGCGTAAAGGGAGGTTCCTCATGAAAGGGTAGAGGCTCCAGCCCCCATTCCTCCCTTAACATGGAGTAGAGCTCAAATTTGCCCGATGGCGTTCTGAACCCCGGCTTTTTGTCTTCCCTCAAAAGCCCTTTTTCATGCCGATAGTAGGGGCGGCTGGGGTGCTCTTC
>CAYSUA010000383.1:0-6225 GCA_964433795.1 uncultured Desulfobacteraceae bacterium
ATGCATTCGCAAGCAATTATCAGGATGAAAGCGATTATAAAGCGCTTTGACGGGGTAACGGCAAACGACGCCGTCGATTTCGATCTTTTCCCGGGTGAGGTCCATACCCTTCTGGGAGAAAACGGGGCCGGCAAATCAACCCTGATGCATATTCTTTCCGGTTTGGTTCAGCCGGACTCCGGGAGCATCGAAATCAGAGGGGAGTCCGTAAACATTCGCTCTCCCTTTGATTCCTTGAGATACGGTATCGGAATGGTATATCAGCACTTTGCTCTTGTTCCAAACTTGACGGTGATCGAAAACATTATACTCGGCTTTGAGGAAAGGCTGATATTAAACCGGAAGCGAGCGGAAAGTGTTTTGAAACAAATTTTTAAAGAATTCGAACTTTCCCTTCCCTTGGATGAGAAAATCTCGAACCTTTCTGTTGGGGAACAGCAGCGGGTAGAGATTGTTAAGGCTCTTTTTCACAGGACTGATGTCCTGATTTTGGATGAACCGACTTCCGTATTAACCCCGATTGAATCTGAAGAACTATTTAAAACGATCTTTTCCATGCGCAGGATGGGAAAGACGGTGGTGTTCATCACCCACAAGCTAAAAGAAACCCTCGGAATTTCTGATCGGATCAGTATCCTGAAATTGGGAAGAAAAGTGGCTGAAATGTCGGGTGAGGAACTGCGTCAACAGGGTGAGGAAGAGGGGTACCGAAAGATCTTTGATGTTATGTTCGGCAAAACCCAACTACCGAAGAATACGACCATCATAAAAAGATCGGCAGAGGAAAAGCCCATTTTGGAGCTGGATAAGGTGGTTTGCCTGGGAAATTTTGGAGAGAAGCGATTGAAAAAGCTTTCCCTGAAACTCAACAAAGGTGAAATTTTTGGAATTGCAGGTGTAGACGGCAACGGGCAGAAAGAACTGGCTGAAATCGTGGCCGGACAGCGCAAGATTGTTTCCGGCAGGCTCATACTGGATGGAAATGACATCACGCACGCAGAAGGTGCAGGCACTCGAACGGATTTGGGGATCTCCTATATCACGGATGACCGTATGCAGGAAGGGTGTGCGTTGTCCATGAGCGTGGCAGAGAATTCAATCCTTCGTCTCTTTAAGCGCCCTCCGTTTTCTCGAAGGAAAATCATGAACAAAGCAAACATAAACAGACACACGGAAGCGTTAATCCGGGAATTCGATATTAAGGTCAGCGGACCGGATGCTGATGTGAGCACATTGAGCGGAGGGAATATCCAGAAGTTACTGCTGGCAAGGGAGCTTTCACTCCATCCAAGGGTGCTGGTGTGCAACAAGCCGACCCAAGGGCTGGATGCAAAGACGACGCGATATGTTCAAGATCGACTTCAACAGGAGAGTGTAAGCGGCACTGCAGTCCTTTTCATTTCTTCGGATTTGGATGAACTGCTGAGTTGTTCAGACCGAATCGGAGTTCTTTATGATGGGGAACTCCTTGATATCGTGAACAGATGTGATGCAAACCGAAAGAATATAGGAAAACTGATGCTCGGGATCAGGCAGTGAGATCTTCATGAAGCAGATCTGTTATGACAAAGCAGCACCGGCTGTTAACTCTATTCTATCTGTAATATCCGCATTCGTTGTCGGGGGAGTCATCCTTCTATTCATCGGAAAGAATCCCTTTACGCTATACGGGCAGCTCCTCCTCCAGGGAATGGGCAGTTCTCTGGGAATTATCGAAACGATTATTAAAATGGCGCCGCTTCTAATTGTCTCTGCGGGATTGCTTGTGGCTTTTTCAGGAGGACTTTGGAATCTTGGGGTTGAAGGACAATTACTCATGGGCGCCATGCTAACGGGTTGGCTGGCCCCCAAATTGGTTCCCTTCTTGCCTCTTCCTGTTTACTTCATTGCCCTAGGAGGTATCGGTTTTGTGGGAGGCATGGCCTGGGCGCTGCTCCCGGCGATATTAAAAGCGCGGTATAACCTCAATGAGATCATAATCACCTTAATGATGAATTATGTTGCCCTGAATTTCGTTACATGGATGGTAAAAGGGCCAATTAACGATCTCACCGTTGTACCGGCGCAGACGAAACTCATTCCCATGACCCATCGCATGCCCATGATTCCTTTTACTCGAATCCACTTGGGACTCATTATCGGTCTCATTGTCATTATAGGCGTTTACTGGATCATCAGACGGACGACCATGGGATATCAGATCCGGGTCCTTTTTGCCAATAAAAGGGCTGCGGTTCACACCGGAATGAATGTAAAGCGTATTATTGTGTGGTCTCTTCTAATAAGCGGTGGTTTCAGCGGCCTTGCAGGGGCGATCGATGTTTTGGCCATAAAGGGTCTTTTTCAAGGCGGATGGAATCCCATGTACGGGATAACCTGCATTCCCCTGGTTTTTCTGGCCAGACTCAATGGATGGGCGGTCATTCCCCTTTCCTATTTCTTCTCATTCCTTGTGGTCGGTGGAGAATTTGTTGCACGGGATCAAGGCGTTCCGGTATTTTTTGTCCATGTTCTGGAAGGATTGATGCTGCTGTCTTTTGCCGCCGGCGAGACCATCGGGAAAAGGAGAAAAACATAACATGCTGTTTCAGGAAGCATTGTTTGTTACGGTACTCGCATCCACACTGAGAGGAAGCATGCCCATGCTGTTGGCTGCTTTAGGCGAAACCTATACGGAATCAGCGGGAATTCTGAATCTGGGTATAGAGGGAATGATGGTGGCAGGAGCATTTGCTTCTTTTCTGGTGGGACTTCAGACAAATATGGTTTCGTTGGGATTTTTCGGGGCAGCCATAATCGGCGCTGTTTTGGGGGGTATCACCGGTTTTCTGGTCATCAGCCTCCGTTTGAACCAGATTGTCGTGGGGCTGGGAATGACCATTTTTACCAGCGCCTTCTGCAATCTGTTGCATCGGATTATATTCGGAAGTCAATTTCCTATGCTTTGGGGGGCCGGTATCACAACCGAGATACCTGTTCTTTCAAAGATACCGATTATCGGCCAACCTTTGTTTAACCAGCATTGGCTGGTCTATGTCACCTTTGCTTTGATTCCGGCATTATATTTTCTTTTATACAGGACCAGCCTGGGGCTGAGAATTCGGGCTGTGGGAGAAACACCAAGAGCTGCAGATGCTTCCGGGGTGAACGTTTACGGCGTCCGCTATTTTACGATTATCCTTGCCGGCGTTCTGGCAAGCTTGGGCGGCGCTTTTCTTGCCATCGGTGATCTGGCTTTCTTTATTCCCAATATGGTTCAGGGCAGGGGATATATTGCTATTGTTGTTGTCATGTTAGGGAAGTGGAATCCAATTAAAGTATTTCTCGGTTCATTACTCTTCGGATTTGCCCTATCGCTTACCAGTGCGCTTCAAGTCGCCGGGGTGAAAATAAGTCCGGATTTTATTTTGACCATGCCGTATCTGGTGGTGATTTTAGCACTCATCATGATCGCAAAATCGACATCGCTGCCTGCAGCCCTGTGTGTTCCCTATAAAAGAGGAGAATAATAGATCGTAGGTTAGCGGTAAGAGGTCAGGGGTGAAGGGGTAGGATGCATAGAGCATGGGGTGTAAAACATAGGACAGAAACACCATTTGCGAATGACATACTTTATAACAACACTAAGGAGGGTAAAATGAAAACTGGCATTTATTCTTTGATTATCGGTGCAGTGGCTGTCTGCTTTTTTGTCGGTGTTGCTATCGCTCAGAGTCCGGCGCCAAAGATTGTGGGGCTTTGCCTTCCGGAGGCGGGAACCGACAAGGGCTGGAACGAGCAGGCAAAAGTAGGGCTCGAAATAACAGCCAAGAAGTACGGGTTCAAGATTATGCTGGCAGAGGCGCTGGGTTATGGAGATATAAAACCGACATTGCGCGACCTGGTTAAAAAGAAATGTGATCTCATTATCACCCACGCAGCCGGTTATCAGACAGTTGCCCCTGAAATTGCCAGAGAGACCGGTGTAAAGGTAGCCACGGTAGAAAATCATAAGGATGTCACACCGGGCCTGGTCTCCGATATCGACACGGCCCCGGGGGCCGGTGCTTATCTTGCGGGTATCCTTGCAGGCCGAATGACACGGTCGAATATTGTAGGCATTGTCGTTTCAGCCGAACCACCGACCTGGAACAGAATGAGTGCGGCGTTTGCTCAAGGACTCAAATCGGTTAATCCGAATGCAAAACTACTGTACAGCGTCATCGGTGAGGATGCATATGCAGATGCCGCCGGAGGTAAACGGAATACAGAGGATCAAATCGCTGTCGGTGCCGATGTCATTTTCGGTCAAGGCGATGGCGCGTCATTCGGTATGCTCCAGGCATGTTCCACCAAGAAAGCCAGGGATGGCGGTAAAGTATGGTTCATCGATGTTATCGGAGACAAGCGAAGCATTGACCGGGCCGATGTGCTCCTCAGCTCTATACTATTCGATTTTTCGGTAACTTATGATGAAATCATACAGACCGTTATCGATGGCACCTTCGGAAAACAGCACTGGATGTCTGTGAACAATAAAGCCGTCTACCTGTTGGAACCGAACAAGGCGGTATCTGAAAAAATAAAAGGGGAAGTCGAGGCAGCCCGAAGTAAAATACTGGCCGGGGAGGTTAAGGTCGCGGATATCGTCACAGCCGCCGATCTGCATCAATATCTTGGGGAAAGCTTCCCTAAATAGCAAGACCGACGGGGTTCATTCAGCCAGAGCGAGATCCCGCTGCTGGTCATTATCACCACATTATTAAGGTACATCTCCCAATGGTCTCTTAAACGTGAAATCAAAGGGAGCGACAACAAGTTTTTCTTTGGATTTGGACACACTTTTACCTGGAATGGAAAAAGGCAGGTAAACAACAAAAAGTCCCGTGCCCACGATTGTTGCGCAAAAGCCGACAGGGCGCCAAACGATGGTATCGATGAAATAGTCGAAACTGCTGGGTTCACCCACTTCTTCTTCCGCATATGCGGAATGACCGAACGGAACAATAATGATCGTGGTAATCATAATGATGATGAGCAGCGATTTTGAACTTTTGAACATGCAGTCTCCTTTTTTAGAGTGGAAGATATGAGGTGTCTGTAGAGTATATCACGGCGATCTTTAAAATGAAATACGAAAGTAAATTCTATACGGATAGACGCAGTACATGCGGTCTCAGTGGTTTGACATAGTCTCCTTACTATCCTATGCTTTCCAAGAATCGGGATAAAATCTTTTCATCGTTCGCTTTAGCAAAATAGGGAGATAAGTCTAATGGAACAGTCTGAAAAAAAAGAGTTTGATGACGGCGGTTGCCGGGTGGTTGCCAAAGTCATCAGCCAAAAGGGAAAGTGTGAATTCGGGCATCAGATTGGTGACACCATCGTATTTGATGGCGAAACCATACAGGGGCGTGTTTGTTTAAGTGCTTTGTACAGCTTTCTACCCAAAGTGTTTGCCATGCGGTACGGGGCTGACTTTCCCTGGCTGAAGGATAACAAGGATGTCGCCAAGCACGCCTGTCCCGATGGTTTCAATCCGGTGATGTTTGAAGTCAGGCGGACTCCAAGATAATTCTGTCCGAACGTCCCTGCATCGTATCTTGTTGATCAATACCAACCATGAATATCTGCTGTGACGAGAGCGCTGGAGAAATCCTAAACGCTGTTTTTTATGATCTGGAGCAATTTACAAAAGGACAAAAACCGGAAGACGATATCACGCTTGTGATCATAAAATTAGTATGATTACAGAAATAATCGGAACAGCCTGAAATGGATAATCAAATAGTCGACTATCACTCCGGAAAGGAAAGGAATCGCTGGAGGGGTGGTAGTTGTTTAACGATCCAAAGGATAAACCCCGTATTTCCGAGTGGCAGGAGTATAAGAATTGAAGTTGCGAATAGAACCCATTTATCGTTCAGAGATTCAGAACACTTCAATATGAAGTTCAGAAGTGACGCGAAGAGATAGAATCTAGAAAAGAGACCATATCGATTTTGAGATGTGCAATGAGTCCAGAATATTCATCGATTTTTATCATATTTCAAATAGATACCGTATCCAACATTAGAAAATATTCTATACATTTCGGCGGAGTCTTGAACAGGAAGAAACGTTTTGAAATAGGTTCTCCAAGTTGTGAAGGTTAATCAAATCTATTTATTTAGGGCTACCGCCTCAGTCTATCGGCTCAAAAGCCACCGCCCGGATCCATGAGGACTCCAAACTGGTAACCCTAAG
>CAYSUA010000384.1:0-6204 GCA_964433795.1 uncultured Desulfobacteraceae bacterium
GGTAGCCGTGGGCCAGAAAGGAAAAGCAGACGACAATCAAAAAGAGAATAGATTTGGTATCGGATCCGGTACGGAACACAAATGCAAGCAGGATAAATCCAAAAAGAATATCCGAACACAGCATGATGCGGTTTCTTACGGTAAACCAGGGATTTTTTGCCAATTTAGCCAAACGCAACCCGGTAAACAGCACTTTTGCCTCACCGAGCATCACCAGGCCGGTTATCAGTGTCGCAAGTTTCAATATGGTTTGAGAGGTTGTCGCACTCATAAAAATTTATGGTACACGAAGTTGTCTGAATTCGCAAAAGCGAAAAAACCAAATGACTGAATGGATTAAGGTTTATGTCTTCAATATAGTCTGCTATACCCCCATTCTTAAATGCTACCTTTAAAAATACGGAAAGGTCGGAGGCTCACATGGCAGAACCCGAATCGAATCTCACGCGAAGCTTGGAAGACACCAAAACGCTTATGGAAGTCGCTCAGGGCAAATCGGGAGCAGACCTTGCGTTGGTGAATGCCAGAGTCTTGAATGTTTATACCGGAGAACTGCTGGATAACTACGCGGTCTGTATCTGGGGCAAATGGATCGCATATGTTGGTAAAAATCCGGACGGGGCCATCCAAGAGAGCACTCAAGTGATAGACATCAAGGGCAAGACCCTGATACCCGGGCTAATTGACGGTCACACCCACCTGGCCTGGCTATCGACTCCGGAAACCTTCTTGAAACATGCCATCGCCGGCGGTACCACCACCATCATTACCGAAACCCTGGAAGCTTATCCGGTTGCGGGTCTTGATGGTGTGCTGGATCTCCTCGAATCATTCCGGGAACAGCCCATTAAAATCTTCTCTACAGCCCCCCCGATGGTATCCACCAGCAGCGCTGTAAAGGGGGTCGCCATCGAGGATCTGAACAAATTGCTTGAGAGAGAGGATATCGTCGGGCTTGGAGAAACGTATTGGCAGGCTGTACTTCAGGAACCCGAACTTTTTCTTCCCAGGCTTGCAGCCGCTCAACAATCCGGAAAAACACTGGAGGGTCACAGTGCCGGGGCCAGTGAAAAAAAACTGATGAGTTACCTTGCCACCGGGATTTCTTCCTGCCACGAACCCATCACATCAGAGGAGGTTTTAGGTCGGCTTCGATTAGGGCTTCACGTAATGGTCCGGGAAGGAAGCATCCGTCGAGACCTGGAAGCCATATCCAAAATCAATATGAATCAAATAGACCTGAGGCGTCTTGTTTTGGTGTCGGACAGTATAGAGCCCGGAGAACTGCTGGAAATGGGGTACATGGAATTTATTTTACAGAAAGCCATCAACTGCGGCTTCGACCCCGTCACAGCCATCCAAATGACCACCATAAATGCGGCTGAGCATTTCAGGCTGGATCATATCCTCGGCGGCATAGCACCGGGGCGATTTGCAGATATTCTTGTGGTTCCGGATGAAAAAACAATCGATGCGGAGGTTGTGATCAGCAACGGAAAAATTGTTGCTGAGAATGGAAAGCTAACGGCATTGGTGAAGCCCCATGCATTTTCCATAAAGAGTCGAAACAGTATTCACCTATCAAAGAATATCGAACCGGATGATTTTGACATCCCGGCTCCTGCCGGTTCAAGTCAGGTTAAGACAAGGATCATCCATATGGTAACGGATCTGGTCACACAGGAGCACATGGAAACGTTGCCCTGTGAAAACAATAAAATTCTTTCCGATACGGGAAAGGATATCCTTAAAATAGCCGCAGTGGATCGAACCATTTCCCCCGGAAAAACATTCACCGGATTCCTTCATGGATTCGGTTTGAAGGCAGGTGCCCTTGCCTGCAGTGCAGCATGGGATACTTCAAATATTATCGTAACCGGTACCGACAATGCCGACATGGCCGCGGCAGTCAACCGGATTCAGGAACTTCAGGGCGGTGCGGTTCTTTGCCTGAATGGAAAAATACTGGCAGAACTCCCTATGCCTATTTTTGGCATTATGTCGGATTTACCTCTTAAAGAAATAGATCAGAAATTGAAAGCAATTAAAAAAGAAGCAAACCGGCTGGGTGTGCCGTTTCCCGACCCGGTCCTATCCCTCATAACGCTTACCGGTGCAGCCATTCCATTTCTTAGAATCTGCGAAGAGGGACTGGTCAATCTTAAGAATGGAAAAAACGTGGACCTTTTCGTAATTGATTAGATGCTTAATAGTGGACCTTTTCGTAATTGATTAGATGCTTAATAATAGATTGTCTTTTCATTCTGAATTCTGACTCCTGACTTCCGGATTTTACCTCTCCACCTTCCTCTGGGTTATAGTTCCTTTCATTATTGCTGAGTCCTCTTGTTGTCTTGACGATGGCACCACAAAGTAGTACTTCCCAACCGAAAGACTTTCTCGCTTGACACCTTATTGTTTCTGTGAAATGGGTTATGTATCTTAGCATTATTTTTCCTACCCGTGACTGCTCATTTTTATAGCGACAGCTGAAGTGCTCTTTTGCGCTGAGATGTTAAAACCTTAAAGGCTCCGGTGTTCGATCCTCATAGGCTTTTAACCCATAACCGCAGAGGAGGTGTAAAATGAAAAAGTATTTCGTTTTAATCACTATTGCAGTTGCAATGTTATTATTGCTGCAACCCCAACCAACACTGGCCAAAAATATCAAGTTGAAAATGCAGGCCTGCTGGCCGTCGGGCTCCACCCTGTATACCCATTTTACGCAATGGGCCGAACGGGTGAAGGTCATGTCAGGAGGCCGATTGGAGATCGAAACCCTTCCCGGCGGAGCGATTGTACCCCCCTTCGAGGTTCTGGAGGCCACATCCAGGGGCGTTATCGACGGCGCCCATTCCTGGGCGGCTTACTGGACCGGCAAGAACAAGGCGGCCGTGTTAATGACCGGCGGCCCCGGGGGCACTTACGGCATGGACTACAGGGATTACATGGGCTGGATGTATACAGGCGGGGGAATCGAACTTTACCGAGAGCTGTATCAGAAGGTACTCAAGGTGAAAGTGGAGCCGATCCCATGCCTGCCCTCAGGCCCCCAGGCGTTCGGCTGGTTCAAGAAAGAACTCACGTCCTTCGAGGATTTCAAAGGCTTAAAATGCCGCCAGACCGGCATCGCCAATGAGATCTGGACGAAGGCCGGCATGCGCCCAGTGAACATGCCCGGCGGGGAAATCCTTCCCGCAGCCGAGCGCGGCGTTATCGACTGTGCCGAATGGGTGACCGCGGGCGAAGACATGAAGATGGGCTTTCAGGATATCTGGAAGTACTATTACATGCCCGGCATGCACGAAAACGTAACCGTCGGAGAGATCATCTTCAACCTGGATACCTGGAACAAGCTTCCCAAAGATCTCCAGGCGATCGTGCAGTCTGCCGCCTTGGAAACCTGGGTCCGCTGGGGCACGTGGTTCGATAAGTATAACTCAGAGGGCCTGGGCAAACTCCGAACCGAGTACAAAGTCAACGTAATGAGGACCCCCGACGAGATTCTCTACAAGTTCCTGAAGACCTGGGATGAGCTGATCGTAGAAATATCGGCGGTCAATCCATTCTTTAAAAAGGTCATCGAATCACAGAAGGCTTATGCCGGACTGGTTGTTCCGGCTCGGCGGTTCATGTATCCGAATTACAATTTCGCTGCCGACTACTACTGGCCGGCAAAGTAGACAACCGGTATAAACAAAAAAGGTTCCACCCGAGGGGCCGGCTTCCGACTGGCCCCTCCCATTTAACCGTTGAACCCTTGATAATGAATCAGTTTTAAGAATATATGAACAGGCAAGGCCAATTGAACGAATCGATAATATATAAGGATGTATTGATCGGCGAACTTTAAGACTGGGAGCATCTCATATGGCACAACCATCGGCACAACCTCCAGAC
This sequence comes from uncultured Desulfobacteraceae bacterium, assembly GCA_964433795.1. Lineage (GTDB taxonomy): Bacteria > Desulfobacterota > Desulfobacteria > Desulfobacterales > SURF-15 > DUZK01. The sequence continues at coordinate 3,901 of CAYSUA010000384.1, forward strand.
TGGATGATGAAAATTGTAAGGTTTATCGACAAGTACGTGGGCGAGTTGTCGGGCCAGGTTTTCTATGTGCTCATCTTTCCCATGGTGGGCGGGCTGACATACGAAGTGGTGGCGCGATATGCATTCAACGCGCCCACCTTCTGGGCTTACGAACTCACGTTCATGCTTTACGGGAGCCATTTCATGCTGGGCGCGGTGTACTGTCTGTACAAGGGAGGACACATCCGCACCGACCTGGTTTACGACGCTCTGCCGGTACCGTGGCAGGGTCGGATCGATGCCTTCTGCTACCTGTTTCTGTTTTTCCCGGGGATGATCTACTTTTTAGCCGCCGGGTGGGCGGAAGCGGCCCACTCCTGGTCGATCCTGGAAAAATCCGAAGCCACCGCCTGGTATCCACCCATATACCCCTTTAAAACCGTTATACCCGTCGCGGCTGGCCTGCTCATCATCCAGGGAGTTTCTGAGTTTCTGAAGAGCACTTGGGCGGCAATTCGAGGAGAATGGATATGAATCCTGAGCATCTTGGTCTGGTTTTTATGGGAGCGTTGATCACCGGCATCTTCGTCGGTTTTCCCATATGTTTCACTTTAATCATCTTGAGCGTTGTGTTCGGTGTCATCGGCATCGGCCCGCAGGTTTTTTACCTCATGGTCTTTCAGACCATCGGCATGATGAAGGAGGAGGTTCTGGCAGCGGTCCCGCTATTTGTCTTCATGGGACACGTTTTGGAACAGGCGGGATTGATGGAACGGCTCTTCAAGTCGTTTCAGTTTATTTTCGCCCCGGTGAGGGGTTCCCTGTTCCTGGGCGTCCTTTTCACCGCTACCTTATTTGCCACCGCCACCGGCATCATCGGCGCATCGGTCACGGTTATCGGGCTTTTGGCCGCACCGGCCATGATGAAGAGCAATTACGACCAGGCCACATCGGCCGGTGTAATCACGGCAGGCGGATGCCTGGGTATCCTGATTCCGCCCAGCGTGATGCTGGTTCTCCTGGGACCGGTGGCCGGGGTATCGGTGGTGCAGCTGTTTGCCGCTGCGATTATTCCGGGTCTCATCCTTTCCAGCCTCTTTATCGTCTATGTGGTTGCCAAATCCTATATCATCAAAGACCTGGGACCTCCGCTTCCTCCCGAAGAACGACCCACATCATTTATTGAGGTGGCCAAGGAATTTTTCGCCGGGATCGTCCCCCTCGGATGCGTCATATTCACTTCCCTGGGGAGTATTCTGGCCGGGCTTGCCACCCCCACCGAAGCGGCGGCGTGCGCAGGGACCGGATCGGTAGTTCTCACGGCGTGTTACGGCCGGTTGACCTGGAAAACTTTGAAGACCGCAGCCTTGAAAACCCTCCAGACATCGGCCATGATCATGTTTCTTGCCGTAGCAGCCAACATGTACGGCTCGGTTTTCGCCCGGCTGGGTACCGCCACTCTGATCACCAATACCATGCTGGGCCTTGATGTTGCGCCAATGACCATGATGATCATCCTCATGGTGGTGATCTTCATTCTCGGGTGGCCTCTGGAATGGCCGGCCATCGTTCTGATCTTTATTCCTATTTTTCTTCCGGTCGTGGAGAAACTCGGATTCAATCTGGTCTGGTTCTGTACCTTGGTTGCGGTAAACCTTCAAACCGCATTTCTCTCGCCACCGGTGGCCATGGCGGCGTACTATCTTAAGGGGGTTGCGCCGGACTGGTCGCTGGGAAAAATATATCAGGGCATGATGGAATTTATGGTCCTCCAGTGTATCGGCCTAATCATCGTTCTGATGTACCCCGATCTCGTGCTCTGGCTGCCCCGGGTGCTTTTCGGCATGAGATAACATCAACCCTCCATCCCTGAAAGGACTGATAGCGACATCAGGCCTTACCATTGCGGATGGAGGGTTTTTTATGTTATTAGCACTACCGAAACAGGACGAGCCAAGAAAACAAATACCAGATCATAAAATTTGCAATTAAGGCACTAAGCCGTCATGCTGAAACGCGGATCTACATATGATGACGTTTATCGATCCTTCCGGTGGAACATCCCCGAGTTCTACAACATGGGAGTCGATGTCTGCGACAAGCACGCTCACCAGAGAAACCGGCTGGCCCTGATCTATGAAAACGAAGCCGGGCAGATAGAAAAATATACCTTCCGGCAACTGAAACGTCTTTCCAATCAATTGGCAAACACACTGCAGGCCTTCGGGTTTGAGGCCGGGGATCGATTGGGCATTCTCCTTCCGCAGAGTCCTGAAACCGCAATCTCCCACATTGCAGCATTTAAAATCGGCGGCGTATCCATCC
>CAYSUA010000385.1:0-6196 GCA_964433795.1 uncultured Desulfobacteraceae bacterium
CTCAACCCATCAATCCGGCCTTTATGTTCTCGAACGGTCATCATATCCAATAGCGCCTGGGTGGGGTGGGCGTGCATACCGTCCCCTCCATTGATAATGGATGCATCCACCATTTGTGCCATCATATGGGGGGCGCCGGCTGAGCTGTGACGAATGACGATCACATCCGGCCCCATGGCCTCCAAATTCTTTGCCGTATCGATAAGCGTCTCTCCCTTGGCAATGCTGCTGGTGGAAGCGGAAATGCTATGGGTATCCGCGCTTAGCCGTTTGGCGGCAATATCGAAGGATGTCCGGGTGCGGGTGCTCGGTTCATAAAAAAACATGATCACCGCTTTTCCCCTCAACGTGGGGACCTTCTTGATGGGTCGCGTGGATATCTCCTTCATCTGGTCGGCTGTATCGAGAATGAGATTGATTTCCTCCACCGAAAGTGAGGCCATGTCCAGTATATCTTTTTTATTAAACTGCATGGTCCTACCTCTTTATTTTAAGAACTTCCCGAGTCTAGTCCAGCGTACGCCGAAATCCTCCTTGTTCCAGGACCAATAGATAATAAATGCCTTCCCTTTGACCGCCTTAAGATCTACATATCCCCAAAAACGACTGTCATAGCTGTGATCCCGATTATCCCCCAAAACGAACAATGAGTCCGGGGGTACGGTAATCGGTCCGAAATTGTCTCTGGGCTGGTTGCCGCCGGGAATAATAACCGGGTCTGTGTGATACCCGAAAGGGTGTTGTCGCAGTTTTCCGTTGATAAATACTTTCTTGTCTCGTATCTCTACCACATCACCGGATACGGCCACCACGCGCTTGATAAAGTCCTTTTCCGGATCTTCAGGAAACTTGAAGACGACAATATCGCCCTTTTTCGGTTCTGAAAATGGAATGAGTGTTTTTCCGATGACCGGTAATTTAACGCCGTATATGAATTTGCTGACCAGGATATGATCGCCGATCAGCAGGGTTTGTTTCATTGAGCCGGAGGGTATTTTAAACGCTTGCACCACAAAAGTACGGATAAAAAGAGCAAGAATCACCGCCAGTGCAATGGCTTCTATGTTTTCTCGCAGGCGGCTTTTTGTCTTACCGGTTAGTCGTTTTTCAGATCGTTTCAATAATTTCAAATTCTTCCGTTACCTCTCTCAATATTTTAATCTAATTCCATGGGATGATAAATACTACCACCACTCTCAGTAAAAGATTGCTGTAGAGACCCGCGGCCACATCGTCCAGCACGACACCGGCACCGCCGGGGAGTTTTTTTTCAAGCATCCGGGCCGGAAACGGTTTCAGGATATCCATGATTCGAAAAATCAGAAACCCGGCAGCCACATTCAAGAAATTAAACGGTATCCCGAGAAAAGTAACCAGCAAGCCAGCAATTTCATCGATTACGATATCGCCGGGATCCTTTGATCTTAATAATTTTTCTGCTCCGTCAGCGATCCAGATGGAAAACGCAATAAATAATATGGTTAAAAGAATTGCGATTTGCACCTTGACAAAAGATAAACAGTAGCAGATCGGAAGGCCTAAAACCGACCCGAAGGTTCCGGGAGCAAAAGGAATCTTGCCGACAAATCCACCGGATGAAATGAACAGGATCGCTCTGTCTCTCAACCGCATGGCTCGTGTCTAATATTCGCCATATTTTTTGTCAAGGCTTTGTTATTCGGCCTCCTTCAAGATTCTTTCATAAACAGACCTGAGGGGCAGGTTCTTATCCAATGCAATCCGTTTACACGCCTCGTATTCGGGCACCACCCGGATACTGCCGTCCGGATTTTTTACCTTCTTGACCGCAACAGGGCCGAACGCGGTTTCAATCTCAACCTGTTCACGGGATAAGAAACTCCGAAATGCTTCGTAATATCTGACGCCTATGGATGTTGTTTCCTTGAAAATGCGATTTGCAATCGTCTCTTTTTGATCCATACGGCATAACACCTGAACCATTGTGCCGGGACGATTCTTTTTCATGAAAACTGGTATCCAATAGACATCCAGAGCACCGTCCTCAAACAAACGCTCCATCAGAAAACCGAAAACTTCCGGATTCATGTCATCGATACAAGTCTCTACGATAAGGAGTCGATCGTTTTGAACTCCCCGTTGAAGTTCCCGGGTTTTTCCGATCATGACCCGGAGCAGGTTCGGTCGTTGTTCGAGATCACGGGATCCTGCTCCATAACCCACCGCTTCGATTTCCATTCCGGGAATAGATTCAAAACTCTTTGCCAAAGAGGTAATGATGGCTGCCCCTGTGGGCGTCACCAATTCATGGGGGATATCCGATCCATAAACCGGAATACCTTTCAGTATTTCAACGGTCGCCGGAGCCGGAACCGGTAGTTTTCCGTGCTGGCATGAGACAAACCCCTTGCCCAAAGGAATCTGAGATGAGATCACACGGTCTATTTTCAGGTAATCGACACATAAGGCAGTGCCCACGATATCCACAATGGCATCAACAGCACCCACTTCGTGAAAATGAACCTCATCTTTGGGACAGCCATGGATATGGGACTCGGCCGATGCAATCCGGTCGAAGATGTCCAGGCTTCTTTCCTTTACCGAATCCGGTAGAGAGCTCTTATCGACCAGGGTGATAATATCCGAGTAGTGTCTCGAATGGTCGTGTTCCGGCACCTCGACCTGGACATATTTGGCATGGACGCCGTGACGGTGGACGGTGCTGACGGAAAGGTCAAACCCGTTGAGCGGCAGCTCTAAGAGATTATCTTTCAACCAGTCCGCGGGGACTCCGAGGTCGATGAGCGCACCAAGCGTCATATCCCCGCTGATACCTGAGAAACAGTCAAAATAAGCAATCATTTGTATATTAACCTTCAATCACCTCTGAGTTTACCCTATTGTTGCCCCTATAGGGTTTATTGACAAATATTTGGATAATATATAACATCAAATCAACACATTGCGGAAGTGCGCAGCTCACTGGTGGGGCTCCCGGACTTCAAATCCGGTGTGGGGCGCTAAAACCGTCCCGGGTGGGTTCGATTCCCATGCACTTCCGCCATTTTTAAATCATTTTCAAGACTCACCCTTACCCCGATAAATCGCAGAAACTTATCATGATTCCCCTCTCATTACAATTGAGAAACCCTCCCCAAACATCGCATCATCAATCCGAACAGTTACGCCGTTTCAACCTCTCGTTATTCAATTGACCATTCCTGCAACATTCGATATGCATCTTGTCTTGATTTCGTATCTGTCGACTAAACTGTCTCTCTCATTAACTCAGAAAGAACAAACAGATGGCCAAAAAGAAATATTATGCAGTCGCTGTGGGGCGTAACCCTGGTATCTACGACAAATGGTATGGGGAAAATGGAGCTGAAGTTCAAGTTAAAGGATTTCCAAAAACTCTGTTCAAAGGATTCCCTTCTCGTAAAGAGGCGGATGATTTCCTGAAGAATGCCGGCAAGATGAAATCCCATGCCCAAGCAAAACCCAAATCCTATGGAAAAGATACCAAGCGTTCTAAAGCCAAACCTAAAATTCCTGCCGCATCTGATGGAATCATCATTTATACAGACGGTGGATGTATCAACAATCCCGGCCCCGGTGGATATGGTGCTGTCACCATCAACGGAAACAAACGGAAAGAGATATCAGGCGGCTTCAGGTTGACCACAAATAACCGGATGGAGTTAACGGCCTGTATAGAGGCGCTGAGGCAATTAAAACCATCATCCACAGTTACCCTTTATAGTGATTCAAAATACGTTGTTGACGGTATCATGAAAGGCTGGGCTAAAAGATGGCGGTCAAACGGTTGGATGAGGACAAAAAACGATCCTGCTATTAACCCCGATTTGTGGGAGGAGCTTCTCGGGTTGTGTGGTAAACATGCCGTTGAGTTTGTGTGGGTTAAAGGTCATGCGGGTAATCCTGAGAATGAACGATGTGACAGATTAGCAAATCAAGCTGCTGTTAAAACTGGACTTCCTTCTGATGAGACATATGAGAATCAGTAATTGGAAAAGGAGGAGGAGATGAGGAGAATGGCTATTCGGAAATGTTTACGAAAGAGTCTATATGTTCGCTTCCCAGCCGTCTTCCAAAGGCTTCAGAACCCATTCTAATGCTTCAGGCACGTGCGGGAAGAGGGATTCTATGACCGTGAAGCCGCTGATAGAGCCTGCCCAACATCGTACGGTAATTTCACCATGTGAAAGCGGTTGGCAGTAAATGCGTAGTCTTCACCGCTTTCATCAACAATGCGAATGTATCCATGGGCTCCGGCATCCTTATCAGGAGTAACTCGATACAGATTCCCCACCTCCAATGATGCTGGATATCCCTCATTGTCGAGACATAAAGCAAGCTGTCATGTTTGATCTGTGGAGTTATTCATTGGTGTTCATATGATCTCAAAATCCATATTTGCGTATGATAACAAGTGACAAGCGATTATGCAATTTGAAAGCGGGGGAGGCGTCTGGAAAACAATTGCCCAAAACATATATTTTTTGATAAGGATTCGTCCAGGTACATCCCTTATTATTATCATATTTTTTTTCTGTTTTAGGCATAAATTGATTGATGAATATCTCTGACTTGATAAATCGCTACAAACCGGAAAATAGATCATTTCCCATTATCATCGTTTTTGCCATAGCCTTTATCATTCGCATCATTCACCTGAATAGCTATACATCTTATCCGGCATTCGATTTTCCGGTGGGCGGTCATACCGGATATATCATGATGGCATTAAAGATTCTGGATGGCGATATTCTCGGCGGAACCGAAATTTTCTATGATAACAGCCCGATTTACTATTATATTCTCGCTGGAATGTTCAAGATATTCGGAATTGATTTTTATGCAATCCGTTTTGTCCAGATACTGATCGGCAGCCTGAATTGCTATTTAATCGCTCTGATCGCATTTCATTATTTTGGATTAACAGCTGCCCTGGTTTCAGGGATTATCGCCGCTTTTTATGGTCCCTTTATATTTTACGACGCTGAAATTATTGTTCTTCCGTGGGTGCTTTTCTTTTGTCTGCTCGCCATACTGATTATCGTAAAAAACAACGCTTTTAGAAATATTTATTGGGTTTATTCCGGTATCCTCATCGGTGCTGCAGTTATGGGGCGCCCAAATTTAATTCTTTTTCCTGTTTTGTTATTGCTCTATTTTCTATATGGGAAGGCGTTTAAAAAAAATCTGCCGCAAAGATTACGATCGTATGTATGGTTTTGTATGGGGATACTGCTTTTCCCAAGCATCTTTTTAATTCGAAACTACGCGGTATCCGGAGAGGTTCATTTTCTAAACCCGTCAGCAGGGCATAATTTCTATTTCGGACATAAGAAGGATGCAAGTCCATATTTCAATGAATCGCTAATCTTTCGTGGAGCGATTTTGTTGAAATATAAAGAAATTGCAGAATCCCATGAAAAAAGAACCTTAACCGCCGGAGAGGTATCCGACTACTGGCATAAAAAGGGGCTTGCTAACATTATGGCCCATCCATATGACGAGTTTAAACTGGCGCTGAAAAAGACGCTGTACTTTTTTAGCGACCAGGTAATGCCCACCTATTTCAACTACTATTTCAATCGAAATTATTCGGTCGTGCTGAAACGTTGCGCACTAACCTTCGGTTTTATCTTCCCTCTGGCAATATTAGGATTTTTCTTAACCCGGGAAAACGCTTCTAAATTGATGGTCATATATCTATTTTTTTTAACATCATTTTTTTCGGTGATACTCATTTTTGTGATTGAACGATTACGGATACCCGGGGTTCCCGTTGTTATTATTTTCTCGAGTATAGGATTAATTCACATTTTTAAAAAGTGTATGGAAAAAGCGTTCAAGCCCCTAATCTTGGCCGCAATAATAATAGCACCGCTTTATTGGATGACATTCACGCCATTGATTCATATGAATTATGCGCACAATTACAATCTAATCGGGGTTGCACTCTGGCAAAAAGGACATATTCAAGAAGCTGAAAAGGCCTTTTTGGAAGCCTTGAACAAGGAATCCGGATTTGAATTTCCGCTGCTGAATCTGATTCAAATGTTTGATGAGATGGGGGATAAAGCGAAGGAGAATGCGTATCGTGAAAAGCACGAAACGCTGAAGGATAGATTTGGTTCGATCAATTGGGATACCGAAGAGTTGACGAAATATATTCGACCGTACAGAT
>CAYSUA010000386.1:0-6194 GCA_964433795.1 uncultured Desulfobacteraceae bacterium
ATAGAATCGATTTACCGGCTTCAACGGGATCATCGGAACCCGATACTTCATTGTATACATCTTGAGCGTTTCCGACAACCACGGTAGGAACGTTCAGTCGTGATCGGATGGCCGCTACTTGGGGTAAACCAACAATAGGTTTATGAATGTATAACTTTCGAAGATGCAAGGAAAACATCTACGGATCTATTGGACGGGAAGTTTACAAATGAGTTCGTTTGCATCCTCCAGTTTCAGCCTGCTCATGTTCAAAACCAGATGGTAGAGATCGGGACTATCGTAGTCTTCCTTTCCGAATTTCTTATAAAGGTTTATGCGTCGTTTATCTTCCCGATTTACTGATTGTTTCGCCTGTGTGGGCTTAAGATTGTAGTGTTCTTCCATAAACCGGATCCGATCCGGTTTTTCCGCTATCAGCAATACATGAAAAACATCAGCCCTGTCTCTTAAGATATATTGCCCGCCTCGACCGAGAATCACTGCATTTCCTTCATCGGCAATCTGATAGATGATTTTATAGAGTAAATCCACGTATATTTCTTCGTCGATATAGCCATGTTCATCGGACAGGATCCGCTCAACAAAACTCTTGCGGACCAAACCCGACATAAATTTTAAAAGCTTCCCGCCGGCTTCGCCTTCAATCGACTCCACAAAACTGGTTGAAACTTTTGCCTGCTTGGCAACCATTTGGATGATGTCATTATCGACGAACGTATAGTTCAGTTTTTCAGAAACCATCTCTCCCAGTGTTTTTCCCCCGGCACCGAATTGTCTTGAAATTACAATAACCGACATTCTTTCCTCCTAAATGAATCGTATTTCCAGCTTCTTTTGCATAAAAATAGAAGCTCATTTAACAATCGATAACGTATTGTCGAGTTTGCGTCACTAAGCGCCTAAATTCACTTATAATCTGAATCTTCCGCATGTCAAGAAAAAACAGAAAGAGAAACGGTTATGGTCGGGTCATGATCTTCTTAAAGCCGGCGTGGTCGGCGAGCCGGTTAAGGGTTTCCAGTCGTTTCTGATATTCTTTTAACGTGCTGAATTGAAATTGAAAAGTATATGTTTCACCTTCAAAATGCAAAGGGGGGTGCAACCGGATCTGATTTTCCAATTTAAGCGCCTTTTTTTCTTTTTCAAACACGGCTTCGGCATGCGAAAGTTCCGGATACCGCCGTTGTTTTAAATATCGTCTCAGTTCTCGACCCTGCTGGGAGCGGTCCATATCCTTGTTGTTCATAATGGTATCGATCCGAGGATTCTTCAGAACATCAAGCAACGAAATATCTTCCCGATGAGATATTTCTTCCGAAAGCAGAACAATTTCTCTCTGTTTGTTTAAACTGAATCTAAGTTTTTCAAAAATATCGACGAGTATTTCCACCACGGGTTCTTCCATTTTTCCAAGATGCAGGGCAACAGGCAATCCGATGGTCTCGGATAAAACAGCCTGTTGAATGGAATCGGAAAAAAGGGATAGTTGCATAATATTGTCAATCATTTTCGGATTTTCGGGCAAGGCGAGTTTTGATGCGGCCGCTTGAAGACTGGCTTTATCTTCAAGGGATCCGGCTAAGAGATTGAGCGCTCGGGATGTTTCAATTAAATTAAGAGCTCTTTGGAAGCTGTTCTCACTGATGGCGATTTTTACCCGATCCAGCTGGGGGGTTTCCGAAGAGACGAATCTTGTTTTAATTTGGGCGATATTCAGCAGGTTGCACGCAGCCACTCTTCGAAAACCCGATAAAATAATAAAGTGATCATCCCGCCTCTCTATAATCGGGGTATTCAGCAGTCCGGTATCCTCGATGGAAGCGGCAAGGTCCTCGATGTGAGTTTCGGTGGTAATCCGATAGGTTATATCATTTTCATCAATCTGATCTAGATATAGGATTTCCTCTTTATATTTCATGGGAAGTATTCGTAAGAATGGTCAATGCTTCCAGATACTTGTTGCGTGTGTTTTCGATAACGTCCTCCGGGAGTGTGGGTGCGGGCGGTGTTTTATCCCAATTCAGGGTATTCAGGTAATCCCTTAAATATTGCTTATCAAAACTTTTTTGTGATTGTCCGGGCTCATAGGAGGATTTGGGCCAAAAACGAGACGAGTCCGGTGTTAGCACCTCGTCAATTAGAATGAGATCGTTGCCGACTTTTCCGAATTCAAACTTTGTATCGGCAATGATGATGCCCCTCTCTGCTGCCAATTCAGCACCTTTTTGATAAACGGCCAGGCTCAGGGATCTTGCCTTTTCAGCCAACTCGGCACCGATCATCTTGGATGCTTCTTCAAAATCGATATTTATATCATGCCCCACATCCGCTTTAGTTGACGGAGTAAAGATCGGCTCCGGCAATTTCTCGGATTCCTTCAGTCCTTCAGGTAACCGGATACCGCACACGGTGCAGTCTTTTTGATAAGAATTCCAGCCGGATCCGGAAATATAGCCCCGTACAATGCATTCGACAACAAGCGGTTCAGCCTTCTTCACCAGCATACTGCGCTCCTTAAGAGATTCTGCATAAGGGCGGCACGATTCAGGATACTCCTCGACATTGCTGGAGACCACATGGTTTTCCACCAGGGACTTCATGATATCAAACCAGAACAGAGAGATCTTCGTGAGTATTCTTCCTTTATCCGGTATGGGATTCGGCATCACCACATCAAATGCTGAAATCCGATCGGATGCCACCATGAGTAAGTGTTCTCCAAGATCATAAACGTCTCTTACTTTGCCTTTTTTAAGCAGGTTCAAATTCGGAAAATCAGTTTCGTAAACCACCTGTCCCATAAGTTGTTCTCCTTTATTACATTGATTTTTCTATCATTTTGTTAATTCCCCATTAGGAATACCAGTACCTATCCCCTTCTTTGTATGATGTCAATATCTTGGAATTGAATATTATGATTATAAAGAAAAGCCAAGCTGTTTGCTGGAATAGGCTTTGTAGGTGATCCGATTCGTGCGCGTGTGACTGTCTGAGTGCATTAGGGCGCGTTGCATCGGACAGCCTGAAGGTGCTTGCAATCGACCCTAACTGTTGAATTTTCCCTGATGCTTTGTTTATCTCGAAGCCCTGTTCGGTGATACGCCCCCTTGTGCACGAGTTTCACACGTCCGCGAATTGGATTATCTTCAAAGCCGAAATTGCTCAACTTGCGCTTTCTATATAACCAGGCTGAATATTTTCTATAGAAAATTGAATATTTATAAAACCAGTTCAATTTTCCTCCGAATACAAATGTATTGACAATCCGAAAAACTCTGACTAAGAATCTTCAACGTTCAACGGTTGGATGAATGGATGTTTTGGGACGGTGAGCCGCTTCGGTTTTGCCGTTTTTCTTTCATAGAACAAAAAAGAGAAGGAGAGTGAGAGTTATGGATAGAAAAGTAACGGTAATCGGTGCCGGAAATGTCGGCGCAACCCTGGCACAACGCCTGGCAGAGAAAGACCTGTGTGATGTGGTCTTGGTGGATATCGTTGAAGGAGTGCCGCAGGGGAAATCCCTGGATCTTATTGAAGCTGCGCCCGTAGAGAAGCACGATGCGAAAATCATCGGAACCAACGATTATGAAGCCATAAGAGATTCGAATATCGTTATCATTACCGCCGGCGTTCCTCGAAAACCCGGAATGAGCAGAGACGATCTCATCTCCACCAATGCCGGCATCATGAAAAAAGTAACAGAACAGGTGGTAAAATATTCTCCCGATTCGATCCTGATCATTGTCAGCAATCCATTGGACGCCATGTGCCATGTTGCGTATGAAGTCAGCGGTTTTCCTAAAAACCGCGTCATTGGGATGGCCGGCATTCTCGACTCTGCCCGTTTCAGAGCATTTATCGCCATGGAGCTGAATGTTTCTATTGAAAACACCCATGCGTTTGTGTTGGGTGGGCATGGAGATACCATGGTACCCCTGCCGCGATTTTCTACTGTTTCTGGGATCCCCATCACTGAACTGATTCCGCAAGATCGGATCGACGCCATTGTGGATAGAACTCGAAACGGGGGTGCGGAAATCGTCAAGTTATTAACGACCAGCGCTTATTATGCGCCGGCATCAGCAGCATGCGAAATGGCTGAGGCGATATTGAAAGACAAAAAGAAAATTCTTCCCTGTGCCGCATATTTGGAAGGAGAGTACGGATTTAACGATCTTTTTATCGGTGTACCGGTCAAACTGGGTGCAAGCGGCGTGGAAGACGTAATCGAAATCACCCTCACCGATGAAGAAAAGGCAGCCTTGGCAAACTCTGCAAATGCGGTTCAAGGTCTCAAAGATCTTTTGAAGACCATGGAGTTTTAAGCTGTCAGGAGAGTGTTGAGTATATGGTGTTTAGTGTTTAGCATACTATACACCAAACACTTCACTTCTTATTTAAGATAGGACTTGATCGACGCAGCAACCGTATCTGTTATTCCGGGCAGCGCACTCAATTCTTCGAGTGTTGCTGCCCGAATCTTTTCTAAGCTTCCGAAATGTTTAAGCAATGCCTCCTTTCGTTTTTTTCCGATTCCGGAAACATCATCCAGTTCGGACCGAAAGGCGGTTTTCTGCCGCCGTTTGCGATGAAATGTGATGGCAAACCGATGGGCTTCATTCCGGATGCGCTGGAGAATAAGTAAGAGATCCCCTTCCCTTCCGAATATGATGGGATTGGTTCGGCCGGGTTTATAAATTTTGTCTTCGGTTTCGTTCCTTTTTTCATCTTTTTTGGCAATACTGATGACATCAAAAATACCGTTGAGATCCAACTCATTCAAAACGGAAACCGCTATGTTCAACTGCCCTTTTCCGCCATCTACCATCAGAAGGTTGGGATAAGGCTTGGATTCTTCTCCTTTACCATAACGGCGTTTCATCACTTCTGCCATGTAAGCATAGTCGTCCGTGGTATCAACTGTTTTGATCCCGTATTTTCGATATCCTGATTTATCCGGTTTGCTGTTTTTAAACACGACCATGGCAGCCACAGGCGACGTGCCGGTGATATTGGAATTATCAAAGCATTCTATATGTCTCGGAATGTTTTGAAGCCGGAGCCGTTTTTGGAGCCGCATGAGCAAGTCTGTTTCGGCTTCACGGATGGCTTTACGTTCTTCGAGTTCCTTTTCAGCATTCTGGCGGCCTATTGCTATCAAACGGGCCTTTTCTCCCCGTTTGGGCGCAAGTATTTTTACCCGGCTCCCTCGGAGATTGCTTACCCAATCCTCCAATAATGCCGCGTCTTCTACGGCCACGGACACAAGGATTTCTTTGGTAATCGACGGAGAATTCGCATAATACTGACGGATAAATGCCCGGATGACTTCTCCATCTGTGGCCATGGTTTCAGAAAAATCGAAATGACGCATGCCGGTCAAATATCCGCCCCTGACCACCAGAAGGGTGATTATTGAAATTTCGGTGCTTCTTGCAATAGCAACGATATCGCGATCTTTAAAATCGGTGGTCACGGCCACCTGTTTTTCAATGGTTTTTTCAAGTGCAAATATCTTGTCCCTGAGGCGAGCTGCCTTTTCGTAATTCTGCTCTTCTGCAGACGAAACCATGTCCGCCTTTAACTTCCGGATCAAATCCGAAGTCCGACCCTTTAAAAACAAAATGGCTTCTTTTACCATCTCATCATAGAAGTCCGGATCAACATCCGTACAGCAGGGGGCCAGGCATCGCTGCATCTGGCAGTGAAGGCAGGGACGGGTCCGTTTTCTAAAATCCTTTGCCTTGCATTTGCGTAATTTAAAGGTCTTATTCACGATATTGAGGGTTTCCCGAACCGCCTGTGCCGACGCATAGGGCCCGAAATAGAGTGCGCCGTCTTTCTGGGGTTTTCGAACGATGATAATATTCGGATACGGAGTGGATGGGTCCAACCTCAGCGATGGGTATCGTTTGTCGTCTTTGAAGACCACATTATACCGGGGCCGGTGACGCTTGATCAGGTTCGATTCCAGGATCAGGGCTTCTTTTTCGGTCCGGGTAACGATGGTGTCAAAATCGGCGATCTTTTGGGACAGGACCCCTACTTTCATGTTCCACTGATTTGAGTTTTTAAAATAGGAGGCCAGCCGTTTCCTGAGATCTCTCGCCTTACCGACATAAATGATCTCACCCGGGTCATCCTTCATCAAATAGACACCGGGTGAATGTGGAACTCTTTTTAATTTTTCCGAA
>CAYSUA010000387.1:0-6188 GCA_964433795.1 uncultured Desulfobacteraceae bacterium
GTGGGGGATTTTGACCCGGCCACAGGTGGGGGATTTTCAAGTGGCCATCGGGGTTCTGATCTCTGCTGCTGTTATGTAGTCGATCCATGCGGTTGCTATACTGACCCATGCGGCTGTTTTGCCGACCCGTGCGGATGCTATGCAGACCCTTATTGCTGTCGATAATCTGATCTGAATAGATTAAATAAACAAAAAGGGCATTCCCTCAGAATTCGATGGAATGCCCTTTAAAGATGTTTGGATTGATTAACCTACAGTGACATTTGCTGCGGAAGGACCTTTTTGCCCTTGCTCGATGTCAAATGTAACGCGGTCGCCCTCATTGAGAGTCTTAAAGCCACTGGCATTGATTGCCGAATGATGTACAAATACATCCGGGCCGTCTTCCTGCTCAATAAAACCAAAGCCTTTCTGATCGCTAAACCATTTTACAACTCCATTTGCCATTGTGATATCCTCCTTTAATAAAATTTTAATAGTTTCAAACTTCAGGTTTCCATTTAGGCAAATGGATCTTTCCTTCAGAACGAAACCGGCCCGCCAATTGAAAACGGGCGCGTTTACTGACTGACCTGCATTATCTTATCAATACTCTTGTCTGAAACCTTTTTAACTGCAAAATATCCATTTGTTATCGTAATAGTTCTTGGTCGTCAAATATGAGTTCAACCGTTTGACTGCCGTCTGATTCATACAAATTAGTAATTGAATCTGCTATAGCCTCTGCATAATTGCCTATAGGGTACAGGTTGTTTGTCCTGATAGATGAAATAACAGCCTGCTTGTCTTTTGATAATGCGGTTTTTAGTTCCTTGCTGTCATATTTTTCCTTACAAACACATGAGAAAGCTTCCGCATTAATATCTTGATAATCAATGTTTCTTAGCACTTTATCCAATACGGCAGATTCTTCTATTACCAGGATGTCGTTTTCATCATCTCGAGAAATTGTAAATTTTTGTATCATGCATTCACCTTAGTAAAGTAATAAAATTTAGGAATCAGGTCTTTGTGTGAGGATTTAAACAAATCATAGGATAAATCCCCAGCTAAATACGAATAGTCAGAATTGGCTTCTCCTTAATGATGCAGGGCAGAGAGTTTTTCGGATTACGTGTAATCGTGAGGCAATAATAGAATGGCAATCACGAAAGCGAAAAAGATTCTGCGAGGCACCCTTATGGGGTTTGCCTCAACTTTTAGATATTATTAACAAAGATCTATGATATTTGCAAGAGGGACTTGAATTTTCAAAAATCGGAAATCATAACATCCTCGCCGGATTCGAGTATGCGTTTATCGACTCCCCCACATATCATGCATTTCTTTGATCAACCCCAGTCGCTGCAGCGTGCGGCGAAGCGGTTTGCCTGTTTTTTGATCCCACCCCATGAACTGGTAATACTCGTGCAGCATCCCTTTAAGATGCGGACGAACGGTGATTCCCTTAGCCGGGCCGTCAGCGGGTGCGGTTAAAAGCCTTTCCGAAAGATCGTCATCTTCAGGTGTGAGCCCATGCATGATATTGAAACACCTCTGGACATTGAGAATCCGCTCGCCTACGGTCATCGCCTCATCAAAGTCCAACCGCCGCCCGGTCACCGCTTCATAAATATCCAGCAGGCTTGTGAGCTTGGGTGGGGGAATCACGAAATCGCACACAGCACAGCTGTCCACAAAAACCTTCCTGAGTCCGCCTTTCCGGAGCGCCTCTGCATGTCCTCCCGTTGAGCGCATGTCGATGCCTTCCGGAAATCCCAGCTCATCGTCCGGAGCACCCCCATGGAGTCCCGGTGAATGTTCGGTGGTGGGGCCTGAGCTAGCAGCCATAAACGACAGGCTTCTGCCGGGAAGCCCCCTGAGATCGAGACATTTGGGCGACATGTTTTTCCGGGTCGTTACAACGTAATCCAAGGCATCTCCTCCGATTCGCTCTGCGGCGATGGCGGCGCCCTCTGACAGAATCTCGCCAAACCCTTCACGCAGCGCCATTTTTTCCATCATCGAAAGAACCGCTTCGGTATTTCCCCATTTTAAATCCAGGCCGTCCAGGTCTTTGGTTAAAAGCCCCTTTTCATAGGCTTCCATGGCCAAGCTGACGGCCCAGGCAACACCGATGGCATCCATGCCGAGTCGGTCGCACCGATCCCCGATCACGGCTACGGCACCGGCATCCGCAATTCCCAGGTTCGACCCGAAGCCCGCCAGTAGCTCGTATTCGGGCTCCTCTCCGATAAACCCTTTATAGGGACCTTCGGTTACTTCAACGGTGTTGACATGGTGCATGAAACAGCCGTAACAGGGTTTGTGCTTCATTTTGTATTTCGTTCTGATATATTGCCCGGTGAGTTTTTCCGCATCAAAAAGATTGGTGGTCAGGTTTTTAACGGGAAGCGTTCCGGAATCAGCGTATCTTTGGACACTTGCACCGGTTCCCCATTTGTGCAGGCTGGTCTCTACCCCGGCTTCTTTCCAAAATTTGACCAGCTCATGCAGCCGTTCCCGATCCTTTACCGGGGCGCGGCCTTTGCCTCTGACGGCAATTGCCTTTAAATTTTTTGACCCCATAACCGCACCGAAACCGCCGCGGCCGGCTATATGGCCTTTATCGTTTTCAATGCAGGCAAGCCTTGAAAGGTTTTCACCGGCCGGACCGATGGTGGCAACCCGGACCCGTTTGTCTCCCAGCATTTCACAAACCGCGTCTTCTGTTTCAAAGGCGTCCATGCCCCAGAGGGTTTCTGCATCCCGAATTTCCACGGACGTGTCGGTTATCCAGAGATATACGGGCTTTTCAGCAGCACCCTGTATCACGACGGCATCATAGCCTGTGGATTTTAATTCAGGTCCCCAAAATCCTCCGGAATCCGATACCGATATGGTAAACAGGGTTTGGGGCGATTTTCCCACAACGTGATACCGGCAGGCGCCTGGAACGGCGGTACCCGTTAGCGGGCTCACCGCGAAAACCAGTCTATTTTCAGGATCCAGAGCATCCACCCCGGGGGGAACTTCATCGTAAACGATCCGAACACCGATGCCGATGCCGCCGATGTAATCATGGATGATTTCCGCTTTCAGTGTCTCTTGGGTAATTTTACCCTCGGTGAGGTCAACGCGAAGTAGTGAATTGTGCATAAAAACTTCCTCCACAAACCGGCTTAACCTCCGGTGAGCAATAGATGAATGTAGATGTCGTCTCCATGGGAAACCGGTTTCTCGAGTTCCTCCGGGTAAGCGCTTTCCCGGTTAACGTATAAGTCGATATTTTTAAGCAAGTCCCCATTTTTGGCAAAGATCACCCGTTTGATGTCCGGATAATGCGTTACCAGGTTGATCAGGCACTCGCCCACCGTATGTCCTTCAACTTCCACGGTTTCAAGTCCATTCGTAAAAGACCGATATACCTTATGGATATGTACGTTAACAGCCACAGCCGGTTCCTTTCCAATTCAACGATCCGGTGGCATAACCGCTAAGGATCGAAAACATGTTAACATATTTTTATGATAATTGGGTTTTAGATTTCAATCCTTTTTTCCGAATCTGTGCCACTCATCCCTTCGTTGGGCATCCAAAACTTGAGGCAAAGGCGAATCATTACATTTGCCGTATGGAATCACCTTATGGTATTTTAGTACTTCAACAGAATTTTGTTTGGATGCAGCATATGAGTTTTTTAATTTTTCAATAAGTGGAGAGCGAATGATGTCCCAAAAATTAGCCTATGAAGAATTAGAATGTAAAGTGAAGGAACTGGAGGAAAGTGAAAAAAAGTACCGTCACCTTTTCGAGACCGCTATGGTCGGCATTTATCGGACCCGTATCAGTGATGGGAAGTTTCTTGCAGCCAACCAAACCCTTGCTGAACTGTTGGGTTACGATTCAGTTGACCAGTGCGTCGCAGAGTACGTTACTTCAAAACACTATACCGATCCGAAACGTCGTGAAGAACTGCTTCATCAGATTCAAACGAACGGCAGAGTGGACGGATTTGAAATTGAAACGACGCGTACAGATGGATCCATTGTTCAGATTGCAGTAAGCGCTGCAGCCTATCCTGATAAAGGGTACCTCGAAGGCGTTGTTATCGACATCACTGAACGCAAGCAAGCAGAGGAAGCTCTCAGGGAGAGTGAGGAAAGGTATCGAAGCCTTTTCGAGAATACGGGTACGGCAACGTTTGTTACCGACGAAGACTTGACCATTTCACAAATCAACGCAAAATGTGAGGAGCTTTCGGGATATTCAAGAGAGGAAATCGAAGGGAAGATGAAGACAACGGCTTTTGTTCCCGAAGATGAACTTGAAAGAATTACGAGATATCATTTCGGCCGAAGAGAAAAAAACGGTGCTTCTCCTTCTGAATACGAACTGAAACTGACAGATAAACACGGAAATGTAAAAACCGTATTGATTCAAGTCGGCATGATTCCGGGAACCATGAAAAGTATTGCTTCGTTAATAGATATTACCCGTCAGAAAGAAACGGAGGAAGCCCTGAGGCAAAGTGAAGATAAATACAGGACCCTGACGAACAATCTCAATGTCGGTGTTTATCGAAACACAACAGGGCCCACAGGCAGATTTATTGAGGCAAACCCTGCTATCGTACAGTTGTTTAGCTACGATAGCAGGGAGGAGTTCTTTGAAATAAGTGTTGCCGATTTATATCAAAACCCTGACGATAGAAAGAAATTCAATAAAAAGATATTGCAAAAAGGAGCGGTTAGAAACGAAGAGTTGCAGCTTCGGAGAAAAGACGGAACGTCATTTACCGGTTCAATTTCTGCTGTAGCCGTGAAAGACGAAGAAGGTCGGATAAAATTCTTTGACGGCATTATCGAAGATATCAGCGAACGTGTAAATCTGGAAGCCCAACTTCAACAAGCCCATAAGATGGAGTCTTTAGGGACTTTAGCCGGTGGTATTGCGCATGACTTTAACAATCTCCTCATGGGCATCCAGGGGCGTACGTCCCTGATGTTGTTAGACACCGATTCCCAGCACCCATTTTTTGAACATCTCAAAGGCGTAGAGGGTTATGTTAAAAGTTCGTCTGATCTCACAAAACAGCTCCTGGCTTTTGCCAGGGGGGGGAAATATGAGGTCATACCAACCGACCTGAATGAAATCATCCAAAACAGTTCTGAAATGTTCGGGCGAACAAAAAAAGAGATCACCATTCATAGAAAAAAGCAAAAAGGCATCTGGACGGTGGAAGTCGATCGCGGCCAGATCGAGCAGGTCATGCTGAATTTGTATGTTAATGCCTGGCAATCCATGCCCGGAGGCGGGGAATTATATCTTGAAACAGAAAATGTGGTGCTCGATGATGACATTGTGAAGCCCTATGACGTTGATCCTGGAAAATATGTGAAAGTGTCCGTAACGGATACCGGTGTCGGAATGGATAAAGCCACCCAGAAAAGGATCTTCGATCCGTTTTTTACCACCAAAGAGATGGGCAGAGGCACGGGTTTGGGACTTGCCTCCGCATACGGGATTATCAAAAACCATGACGGCATTATTAAAGTTGCCAGTGAAAAAGGGGAAGGAGCCGTCTTTTCCATATTTCTTCCCGTTTCTGAAACGGAAGTCATCAAAGATAAAGACTCAGCTTCAGAAATATTAAAGGGAAACGAAACCATTCTTTTGGTTGATGATGAGGATATCATTATTGATGTCGGCAAGGAACTGCTCAGGCAAATGGGACATACGGTTTTCGTGGCCAAGAGCGGCGAAGCATCCATTGAGCTTTATGAGGCCAAAAGAAAAGAAATTGATATGGTCATCCTGGACATGATCATGCCGGAGATGGGTGGCGGCGAAATCTATGAAAAACTGAGAGAGATCAACCCTGATGTAAAAGTTCTTCTTTCCAGCGGATACAGCCTTGATGGCCAGGCAACAGAGATACTGGAACGGGGTTGTAACGGGTTTATTCAAAAACCATTCAATATAAGAGAATTGTCGCAAAAAATAAGAGAAATTCTAGAGTGATACTCAACTTCAGAGGGTAATTCTCATAGATGAAACCGCCCGCTTCAGGCTTCGCTCTGCGAGCTACGACCCGACAAGTCGCTGAAGGGGGTACCGTCGATGCTCAAGGATGAATAGCCTGACAATATGTGCTGATTGCCCGGAGGGCTGGAATCTTTTCCGAATCGTCCGTTCCGATTCGGGAA
>CAYSUA010000388.1:0-4740 GCA_964433795.1 uncultured Desulfobacteraceae bacterium
GGGAAAATCTGAAGACCGGCAGGGACTGCATCACCGAAATCCCTTCCGGCCGGTGGGATTACAGCAACCGGTTCGATCCCGATCCCGATTCGGTCAAGGACGGCAAAATCTACTGTCGATGGGGCGGTTTCCTGGATGATGTCGACCGGTTCGACGCCCTGTTTTTCAAGATTTCCCCCCGGGAGGCGGAAATGATGGATCCCCAGGAGCGGCTCTTTCTGGAAACCACCTGGAGAACCCTGGAGTCTGCAGGCTACACCCGACAGCGTCTCGACGGCGGCCGGGTCGGCGTGTTTGTAGGGGTTACGACCCAGACCTACATGCTGTGGGGTCCTGAAGTCTGGCAGGGGGGAAACATCGGCTTGCCGTTATCCCTGCCCTGGTCCATTGCCAACCGGATCTCCTATTTTTTTAATTTCCTGGGGCCCAGCATACCGGTGGATACGGCCTGTTCTTCCTCCCTGACCGCCGTTCACCTGGCCTGCGATAGCATCCGGAAGGGGGAATGCGATATGGCCCTGGCGGGAGGGGTCAACCTCTATCTGCACCCCATCAAGTACTACCAACTCTGCCTGTCGAGAATGCTTTCGCCCTCCGGCCGGTGTCGCAGTTTCGGCGAGGGGGCAGACGGGTTCGTTCCCGGAGAGGGGGTGGGTGCGATTCTGCTGAAACCGCTCCATCAGGCAGTTAAAGACGGCGACCCTGTCCTGGCCGTGGTCAAGGGAAG
Source organism: uncultured Desulfobacteraceae bacterium (assembly GCA_964433795.1). GTDB lineage: Bacteria > Desulfobacterota > Desulfobacteria > Desulfobacterales > SURF-15 > DUZK01. The sequence continues at coordinate 728 of CAYSUA010000388.1, forward strand.
CGCCGTCAATCACGGCGGAAGAACCACCGGCTACACGGTGCCGAACCCGAAATCCCAGGCGGCTTTGATCCGGGACGTGCTCGTGAAATCCGGTATTCATCCGGACACCCTCTCCTTTGTCGAGGCCCACGGCACCGGCACCGCTTTGGGGGATCCGGTTGAAATTCGGGGGTTGGCGGAGGCCTATGCGGAATACACCCAAGCGCGCCAGTATTGCGCCGTCGGTTCCGTCAAATCGAATATCGGTCACCTGGAATCGGCCGCCGGCATCGCCGGCATTGCCAAAATCGTGCTCCAGATGAAACATGGGATGCTCGCCCCCTCGCTTCACGCAGATAAGCTGAATGCCAACATCCGTTTTGAAGAGACCCCGTTTTATGTTCAGCGCGAGCCGGCGGAATGGAAACGACCGAAGACAACGGTGAAGGGAAACGTTACGGAATATCCCCGCCGGGCGGCCATCAGCTCATTCGGCGCCGGCGGCGCCAATGCGCATATGATCCTTGAGGAATATCAGGAAGAAGCGTTCAGCGTTCAGCGTTCAGCGTTCAGGGTTGAACCGCAACTGATCGTGTTGTCGGCCAAGAATGAGGACCGCCTGAAGGCCTATGTTGAAGAAATAGTAAGGTTTTTAGATTCAACGTTGAACTCAGAACGCTTAACCCTGAACCTGCCCGATTTAGCCTACACCCTTCAAATAGGACGGGAGGCCATGGAAGAACGGTTGGCAGCGGTGGTTTCAAGCCCGGCCGAGCTCGTCCAAGTCCTTTCCGATTACCTCCGGAATGGTTCCGGCATTGAAAACCTCTATCTGGGTGTCCATGCATCCGGAAGCGGGGGCAGGATCGATACGCAGGCTGAAGGCGTCACTGGGAAAGCCATTTTGGAAAAAATCATCGCCAACCGGAATTACAAAAAGATTGCATTGCTCTGGGTGTCGGGTGTGGATATGGATTGGACAGGGCTCTGGACGGGCATCGCTCCCAGGCGGATTGTCCTGCCGACCTATCCCTTTGCCGGAAATCGCCACTGGATTCCCGATGTTCTGAACCTGGATTCGATACCCGCGGCAGGAAAACCACCCACCGAAGGCCGACCCCGACACCGGCTTGAAACGGTTGCAACACCTGAACTGATGCTCTTTCGCAATATGGATGCGGAAACTGCCGTGGAACATCCGGGGGCGGTTTTGTCTACAGACGGTCCGGTCCTGCTGTTCGACTCGGACGATGGCCGCCAGGCGGTGTTAAGAGATAAACTCGGCGTCGATGTGATCCTGGTGCATCCCGGAGCGCAATACAATGCATCGAACCCTTCATCCTTTGTGATCGATCCCGGAAATCCGGAAGACTATGGAAAGCTGATTTCATCCCTCAAGGATCAAAATCGATTGCCTAAAGGGATGATCCATCTGTGGTCGCAGGGGGTATTCTCCGAGGATGAAGACGATTTGAAAAAACAGCTCGAAATGGGTCTCTACTCTCTTTTTTATCTGAGCCGAGCATTTTTGGCGGAAAAACCCGCAATACTTTCCCAAATCCTGTACCTCTATCCGGAACCCTCCGGCTACCTACAACCTCATTATGCCGCTGTCGGCGGCTTTGCGAAAACCCTGCTGACCGAAAGCACCAAACTGGTCTGTAAAACCATCGCTTTTTCAGCAGTGGACGATGTGGCCGATATTATCGCCACCGAATTCCACACCGCCGACAGCGTGGAGATCCGGTATCGAGACGGCCAGCGACGGATCCGCCGGCTCGTGGAAACCGTTCCCGTGCCTTTCGACATGACTGCTTTGCCTTTGAAAGAAAAGGGAATCTATCTGTTGACGGGCGGCGCCGGCGGCTTGGGATTGATGTTCGCGGAATTCCTGGCCGAGCGGGTAAACGCCGATCTCGTCCTGACCGGGCGCTCCCCGTTGACTGACGTTCGGTCTGAAAAAATCGAAGCGCTGCGGGAAAGAGGCGCCGAGGTCGTCTACCTGGAGGCAGACATCTCCAGTAAAGCCGATGTTGCCGGGTTGATGAGCCGAATCAAATTCCGGTTCGACAAACTAGACGGCATCATTCACGGCGCCGGCGTCATTCAGGACGCCTTTATTTTGAAGAAGACCGTCAAACAGCTGGAACGGGTGCTGGCACCGAAGGTTCAGGGCACCTTTCACCTGGATCATGTCACCCGTAGGGAGCCGCTGGATTTTTTCGTTCTCTTTTCCTCCATGGCCGCCGTCACCGGCAATGCCGGACAGAGCGACTATGCATACGCCAACAGCTTTCTGGATCGGTTCTCGGAATGGCGTGAATCTATGCGACAAAAAGACCGCCGGAGCGGTGTTACGGTGTCTTTCAACTGGCCGCTTTGGCGAGACGGCGGCATGCACGTGGATGCGGAAACCGAAAAGATGCTGGCTGCAACACTGGGAATGACACCGCTTGACCGGGCTTCCGGAATGGATTCGTTTCTGATGGGATTGATGTCGAATCAAAGCCAGCTGGCCATAATAAAGGGGAACCGGGAGCAGGTCCTTCAAAAATTCACGGGGAAAACCGAAAGCACCGAGGCACCTGTTTCCTCTCAGGCCGGTGATAGTTGTTCGCTTTTGAACAGGTTGCGAAACGATCTTCTGGAAATGGCGTCGCGCATATCGAAGTTCGATGCCGAGAGTATTCATCCGGATGCGGAGCTGAGCGAATACGGCTTTGCATCCATCAGCCTGACCGAATTGGCGAACCTCATCAACGATCGGTACCGGATTGAAATCGGCTCCCCCCTCTTCTTTGAATATCCCACCATTGATGCCGTTTCAAGCCATTTGCTTGAACGCTATCCCGATGCCGTTGCCGATTGCTACCGCAGCCATGACGATCCGCGCAGCATATCCAGGTTTGACGAACATCAGCCTTCCGCTGATTTCGCAGTCCCTGCCGGGAAGGAGGCCGGTGATGATCGGAAGACGGATGAATCCAAATCCCCTGAAGACCAACAAACGCAGTGTACTGCCGAAGAACTTGGCCCGGCTTCATCCAGACTCATTGTACCGATTCATTCCGGCGGGATCGGGACACCGTTTTTCTGTGTACCCGGTGTGGGAGGCAACGGGCACTATTACTACCAGCTTGCCCGGGGGCTCGGAGCGGACCAGCCGTTTTATACATTTTTATCGGCCGGGCTCGACGGAAGGACGAAACCCCATACCCGTATCGATGAGATGGCCGCGGCATACGTCAAGGAGATTGAAAAGATACAGAAACAGGGGCCATGCCTGTTGGGAGGACATTCCCTTGGCGGGCGGATCGCCTATGCCATGGCCGTGCAGCTGCTGAACAGCGGCCGTCCCGTGGCGATTCTGGCAGTGTTCGATGAAGTTGCCCCGGTCCCCGTCTTCAAGGAGCAGGACCATATCCATGATGACGCCTATCTGGTTTGCGAAGCTGCTGCGGCAACCGAGGCTTTCAACGGGATTGATCTGAAGATTTCCTACGATGACTTGAAAGCCCTCGATTGGGAAGATAAAATCAGGTACATGAAAGAACGGTATCAAACCGGCGGCATGTTTCCTCAGGGAGGAACCATGGAGCGGTTCCGGGGAATGATGGAGATCTATAAAGCACAGCGCCGTCTGACCTATACCCCGCAACCGGCGGCAAACTCGTTTAAAATTATTCTATTCCGGTCCAAGAATTCCAACCGGGATGAATATGAATCTCCCGATATTCAAAAAGACAAAACATGGGGCTGGTGTCGATTTGCGGCCGAACCGGTGGATGTGGTGGAGACCGGCGGAACCCACAACACGATCATGGCCGACCCCCATGTCCAAGAGATTGCGGATCACCTGGCTGCGGCCGTGGCGCTTAGCACGGGTAACATAAATCCTGAGAATGATAGGATGAAATCTAATGGGAAAGAGAGTTAAACCGTTATGACCACCGACTTCGATGGTGTCCCCCAGCCGACCATTTTCGTGCGGATCATTAACGCCATCGGCGGCATACTGCGACCGGCGGGAGCGG
>CAYSUA010000388.1:4840-6176 GCA_964433795.1 uncultured Desulfobacteraceae bacterium
GGGTTTCCCAGATCCGGTACCTCTTTTCTCCAAAACCTGCTCCTGCAACATCCCGGGTGCCGGTGGCCGAGGATATGGGAACTCGGAACACCTTTCCCTCGCCCCGAGGTGTGCGGTTCGGATCAGGATCCGCGAAAAGCGCGGTTTGAGAGATGGCTGCCGTTACTTCGCAAAATGGATCCCTACACCGAGGCCGCACACGCTATGAACAGCCCGGCGGAGTGCTGGATGCTCATGCTCCCGGCCTTCGCCGGTGTGCAGATGATACCCTATCTAGAGCTTGAAACTTACCGGGAGTGGTCCGATAGCACGGTGGAGCAGAGCCAGCCCCTCGCCTTGGCCTATTACGAAAAACACCTCCAGCTGCTCACCTGGTACCAGGCAGGGTGTCACTGGGTGCTGAAATCTCCGGATCATATCACACGGCTGCCCGAACTGGTGACGCGGTTTCCGGATGCCCGGATCATTCACATTCACCGGGACCCCAAAAAGGTCGTTCCCTCCGCATGCACCATGACGTATCTCGGCGCAGCCTCATACCTGAAGGGCGCGGACCCGGCCCGAATCGGACGAATGATGCTGAGGATTTATGAGGAATGGGGACATCGTTGTCTCGATTTTCGGACTAGACATAAATCCCATAACGTGCACGATCTGTTTTACACAGACCTGGTGGAAAACCCCATGGCAGCAATCAGGGGCATCTACGATCATTTCCACATGGAATGGCCCCCTGAAATGGAAAGGAACCTTAAGGATTTCATCAAGCGTAAACACGGAGCGAATCGTCCGCCTAAAAGGGATTACGCTCTGGAACAATACGGTTTGACTGCCCGGGATGTGAACCGGGCGTTCGAAGATTACTGCAATTATTTCAACCTGAATTCGGATGAGAACCTACAGAGAGGATGACCATCATGAGTGGAAACGCAGCGGCCCAGACAACAACCGATACAAACCTTCGTCAGATCATCGTGGGACATGCCAACACCTTCCATGACCCGGCCATTGCTATTCTGGAAGGTGATCAGGTCTATGCTGAGGGTATAGAGAGGCACATTCAATGCAAACGGGCCTGGGAAAACCTCAGACTCTGGTATTCCTGGCGGGATATCCGGAATGCACTCGACACTCTTGGCCTTTGGCCGGTGAAGGATGCCAGCGTGGTGAGTGTCAGCAGCTGGGATTTGGAATTGCTCAAGGAGGTGGAGGAAGAGCGATTGGCGGAATTCGCCGGACCCCAGGGGGTATCGATCATGATGCACCAGCTCTCCTTGGAACCCCTCTTTTCGAAACAGCTGGGGTGGATACTCCGTTCATTTCCGCCGCATCCCCA
>CAYSUA010000389.1:0-6158 GCA_964433795.1 uncultured Desulfobacteraceae bacterium
CAGATTATGTGATTCCTACAGCCGTCGACGTACCCGAAATAGAATCCGTGTTCTATGAATGCGAATGCACCCATGGACCTTTCGGGGCCAAGGGATTTGGAGAAATGACGGCAAATGTTCCGCCTCCGGCCATTCTCAATGCCATTCACGACGCCGTAGGAATCCGGATTTACGAACTTCCGGCGACTCCCGAGAAAATACTAAAAGCGCTTGATGAAAAAGAGAGGTCCGCACTTGACATTGGTTGAGTGTGTATATATTATCCATTTCATACACACTCCATATAGGAGGCAAGACGATGCGAACCAATATTGTTATAGATGACGAACTCATGAGTGAGGCCATGACACTCAGCCAGCTAAAAACTAAAAAAGCTGTTGTTGAAACCGGACTTAAGCTTTTAGTCCAAATTAAGAAACAAGAACGAATCAAAAGTCTGCGTGGAAAACTGAAATGGGATGGTGACCTTGATGCAATGAGGCTAGATCAGTGATTCTGGTCGACTCATCCGTATGGATCGATTATTTCAACGGTATTCCCACGTGGCAGACAGACTTGCTTGACACTTATCTCTCGAATGTTCCCGTCGTCATTGGGGATTTGGTTCTCACAGAGGTCCTTAAGGGTTTCAGATCTAAGGATTACGAAACTGCCAAGAACTTCCTTAGCGCCCTCCCTTTTCGCCAAATCGGTGGATACAATGTCGCCGTTCAAAGTGCCCAAAATTACCAACTCCTTCGAAAAATTGGAGTTCCTGTGCGAAAAACAATTGATATAATTATCGCAACTTTCTGTATTATGGAAGGATTGACATTGCTCCATGATGACCGTGATTTCGATCCCATGGTATCCCACTTCTCCCTTAAGACGCTTACGCCACGATAGTTTCGTTATTCCTGCCGCCCAATTTTTATAATAAATTTCATTACAATGCACACTTACATAAAGCCACGACGTAAGCCCAGTCGGTGTTTACTGATTTGTTCTACTCGATCATTTCACAGTCCTTCAATTAGCTTGTAATACTCCATGAGAGTGCGAATGGATTCCATCGTGGCTTGGAACAAGATCCAACTGAGAACAAGGATTCCTATTGTGAGTCCGATCTTCCATGCCCGCGTCGTTTGGGGACGCCACCAAATCAGGGGCAACGCCAGAGGCCCTACACAACAGACTGCGATGACAATAAAGGATTTTCGGAAATACCATTGAATCTTTTCCTCTGCAAAGCGTGGGGGGTGGGATGCATCCAGAAACTCTCCGCAATGTTTACACTTTATAGCGTCGTCTTGAATTTTTTCAGCGCAGAAAGGACACTTTTTCATTATCATCTCTCTTGGTAGAATACCGCAAATCAGCCGCGCGGCTTTTTGCGTCGGCTGATTTTAAGCCTTATTAGCCCGCCCTCTTTTGTAAGAACCTGCCGCAAAAGCTGCGTGGTACTAGCCTTCTATCCCCTATGGCCTTGAAGCGGAACAACATGTTTCAAAAAATCGCCGAGTTTTTTGCGGACAGGTTGATTAGCTGGTTAGGTGCTGTGCTTCAATGGTCCTGGATAACATGCTCAAGTGTTTCTGCCACCCATTTATTGATGCTTTTCCCGGTATGAGCGGCAGCAGCGGCTATATTAGCATGTATGTCGGGAGAGATACGCAAGGTCAGCTTGCCGGAGTAAGTTTTTTGTGGTTTTTCGCCACGCTGCCGACAGACATCCAGATAATGGTTGATGGCAAAGTGAAAATCGGCGGTTAGTTCCGTTACAGTCTCGCCATGAAAGCCTATAATATCTTTAACGCCAAGCACACGGCCAAAGAAAATGTTGTCATCGGGGTCAAATTCAATCCGCGCCGTAAACCCCTTGTAGGAAAGCGTGTTTTTCATGGCTCGACTCCTATTGTTTGTAAAAATTCCCTGGCATTTTCCACTTGATATTTTCTTGCCTCCTTGCCGGGATGTGGACGGTGGAAAAACACCGTTTTACCAGAAACAGTCACCGACATACGTGAACCAGCACCCTCTTTTACTTTGCCACCCAAGGAGACAAGTAGGGATTCAATGTCTGTGAATTTAATATTTGCCCTGGTTGGCGTGGCAAAGACTGCCCGAAATATCTTCCGGTGTTTTGCTTTCATAATGAATATGGTATCACATTTTGCCACCACAATCAAAGCCTGCCTAAAATTTATATTGACAATATGATGGCTCGGAGGCACCCAACGTAGCAAATAACCGTTGCAAATGGAGCGCAGCGGAATTTGTATCCGAGTTAATTTGCCTTGTTAGCTGGTATGCATTGATGTCACTTCACCAGTTCAATCTCACCCGGTCGCCAGGTCTTGTCGTACCACACCTCGGTCGGGCTATAGAGACGTAAAACAACGAACCAACCCTTGCCGGGAACAGTTTGAGTCCAGTTCGCCTCTTTGCCGGCTGGCGCTTTCGGGCCGTAATAGAGATCGATCGACCCGTCGTCGTTGACGATCATCTTGTCGCGCTGACTTTGCTTGCTTGGGTAGGGCTGGTCGGTCTGGAGCATGGAGCGGGTCTGCGGATCATAGACGCACATAGACCAGAACTTTTCGGCCGGAGGCTTTTTGGGTATGTTAATTTTGTAGGTCTTGGAGCCATCGAGGTAGTTGCCGTTTGTGTCCAGATAGCCCCATGCATATTGTGAGCCTTTGCCGACCAACTTGATTGCCATCATAGGCGTGTTGACAGTCGCAAAATAATAGAACATTGTCCGTGCATCGAGATTGCGCCCGCCCATGCCCTCATCTTTGAGGAATTGATAGTTTTTGCCGGGGTAACCCCTCTTCCAGTAGCTGCCTTCATAAAGGAATTCCGCTTCATTGCGTTCATACCAGAGAGTGGCACGTGCGGTCGCATTGGCCACCGCCACCGCATCGGTCAGAAGCTTCTTCATCCGGGCGTCCGGGGCAAAAGGCTTGCCCTTCTGGATGCCGACGGATGCAAAGAGTCCGCGCAGCTCGGGATCAAGCATCTCAACCGGCTCACGCTCGATGACGGTGTGGAGTTCTTCGTAGAACTCGAAAGTATTGGCATGTATCGTGTTAAACGATTTGCCGGAGCCGCTAATAAATTCCATCGCGGGTGGATTGGCTGCCTTGGCAAGAGGATAAATTTTCAGGCCTTCCTTCCACATCTTGGTTGCTGCGTCCGGCTTGCCGTCAACGAGGAATCCACGCAGAGCGACCCAGTTTACGTAACTGGGAGACTTAGCGACGAAATATTTCTGGCCGCTGACTACCTGTTCCTTGCCACCGATGGGACCGTCGAGGTCGCCCTTGTAGTCCGGGGGCAGGATCAGGTACTTGCCGCCTTTGCCCCGGTCCGGTCCAGGTGCGCCCATGTCGATCACGAAGCGGAAGTAGGCGTCGTTAACCGTTCCCGGGCCGGCCCCTGCCGGGATTTCGACCACCGTCGGGCCATCCTTTTTGAGGTCGAGAAAGGGCACGCAGTAAACCGTGCTGGTGTTGCCGGTGAGAAACAGGGGCTTACTGTCCATTAACTTATCAAAGATCACGATCTGGTTCGAATTCTTTGCGCCGAGAGACGCCAGACCGAGCCGAAGTCCTTCAATAGAGGTGGCGGGTATCCCGTTCAGGAAGGTCTCCACGCCGCGCATAAAGTCGAGATTGTCGTACACTAGTGCAGCAGTCTTCTTGGTGGGGATCCCGTCAAAGAACTTGAGCGTTCCGATTCTCGTCTCCACCTTGTCCGGGGTCATGATCGACTCTGGGATCTTGTTGTTGTAGCCTGGTGTTGCTTCTTCTGCAGAAACCGTTGTTGCGAATAACGCAGTCGCAAACAGCCCAAATACCGCAAATGTAATCACCGTGATAGTCGTGTTTTTCATGCTCATAGCCTTTCTCCATTTGGACTGTGTTGACAATAAAAGTTGGTGCCAGGCAGCTAACGAAGAGGTGAGACGCGGGGGAGCGCGCCAGCGTCTCCCGCGTCGAACTCCACCGAAAGGTTAGACCTCAATCAAACATCCACCTTGAATCCGAGATCCACTTCGGATGCTGGAATACCACCTCGAATACCCCAGTTCTCGGCTGGGCTCTCTCGCAGAAGAATCCTTATCTGATCCGCCGGAATTCCAAATCTTGTGAAGTTTCGGACGATGGCCTGATAAAGAGCCTTTTTCGCAGCAAGGGACCGTCCAGAGAAAAGATCGATGTCAACCAGTGTGTACCTATCTGTTTTGCCAGGAGGTGCCGTGAAGCGGTGGGGTTCGTGAACAATAAGTCGGATAGTCTTATCCGTTATTGGTATCTTTAACGCTTCTATCATTGCTGTATGTACGGCTTCGATAATCCCTTCTTCCTCTGCTTGCGAGTACTGCCGGCGAACTTCAATAATTGCACTGGGCATAAGCGTCCTCCTCGATCAATAAGGTCTAACGTCTGCGCATCAGCTGCAGGCAAAGACAGCTCAAACAACCTAATAATTTTTCGGGTTCCCCCGCACCCCCATCCCGTTAGCTGCATGCGTCTTGTTATGACGCACATGCCATCAGCAAAGTATCTTCCGATAGTGAATCCAGTTCTCTAGAGAGTTGTTGCCGCCGCATATGAGCAGGACCACGTGATCTTCCCTTCGAAACGTGGTCCTGAGTCGCCGCGCTGCCGCAAGTGTGCACGATGCGGCCAACTCGGTATTCAACTTGGCCCGCTCGAGGAGAAACACTCCCGCCTCAAACGCCTCTTTGTCTGACACGAGAACATAACGCTCGGGGTGTTTCTGCATTAGAGCGAGAGCATCTTCAGCAATGTAGGGAGAGCCCAGTGTCTTCGCAAGCGACTTTGGTACGATTTGCACGACTTTGCCTGCTTGGAGAGACTGACCCATGGTGTCCGACCCTTCTGTTTCCACCCCCCAGATGCGGACCTCGGGCTTCAGCGCTGCGATAGCGACTGCGATTCCTGTAAAGAGCCCCCCACCTCCCATGCTTATAAAGACATCCGTCAATTTTGGCAGGTCTTCGAGAATCTCTAAACCAATAGTCCCCGCGCCTGCCATTTGAAACGGATTGTCGAAGGGGTGGAGTAGATTCCACCCCTCGCGCTTCAGCTGGTCTGCTCTGCCAAACACCTGGGGGAAGTCGGGCGATAGATCCACTTGCGCACCGTAGCCTTGCGTGGCTTCGATGTAGTTTCTAGGGGTAGAGCCGGGCATGCAGACAATCGCCCGGGTGTTCAGTTCGCGGGCAGCCAAAGCCATGCCTTGTGCAAAGTTCCCTCCGCTCACGCCAACGACTCCATGTCGGCGTTGCTCCGGCGACAGTTGAAGAATCTGATTGAAGGCTCCTCGGGGCTTGAAGGAGCCAGTTCGTTGGAAGAGCTCAAGCTTGAGGTAAACGTTTGTACCCAGTTGGCTGCTTAAGGTTGTGTTCTTCTCAAGGACCGTGCGCTTCACGTAGGGGGCAATATCCGCCCTTGCCCGTTTTACGTCATCAATGGAAATCATGGCTCCTCCAAATGTCAAAGCAACGAATGGTCTCCGACTCCTGGTTAAGGGGTCTACATTTGACCTTTAGAGATAATATTCTTTATTTCCGCTATCTGTTGTCTGTGCCTTTTATCGGATTTTGTCAATTTTGAAACCGTTTGTATGATGCTGCTTACAGTACTGTAGGCGTTAATTTGGAAAATATTTCTTATATCGTTTAAATTATCGCCTCGAATATTTCGCAATAAATAGATGGCAACATTGCGAGGTTTATTGAAGACACCACGCCTGGTCACCAGCAATTCATTGAACGACACATTATAATACCCACAAATCGCCGAAATTATACTTTCAGAGGAAGGCGCCAAATTTTTTGATTCCGGAACTTCATAATCGGTTTTGCTGAAATAATATTTTTCCCTTATCCCGGTAATAAAGCTTTCAGGCCCAAAAATTGACGGTAGATTCTTTTTTAAAAATAGATTCGTGACCTCTTGTGAATCGTCATCATGCATAAAATCAATAAAGGGTTTCAACCTGCCTTTCTTTTTAGGCGTTATCATTGAAAAAATGTAATCTTTATACAGCCATTTCCATTTCCTCGAATATGACAGATATCCATTATAACTCAGTAAATTCCGGTTAAGTTTTTGCATATGAGTACAGTGGTTTTTGTTCTTTGA
>CAYSUA010000390.1:0-6139 GCA_964433795.1 uncultured Desulfobacteraceae bacterium
ATAGGATATTTATACCGAATTTTATGGTTTATATCACTATTATTTTCTTGAATCGAATCGATCCCAGGACTATCAATAGATTACGGGATGAATGGAACATTCAAAACTTTAATGCTTTATTGCAATATAGGGGAATTCAACATGGAAGACCATAATGATCTAAAAGCGAAACGGATGGAAAGAGAGCAGGGGGATATCAACACCACGGCCAATCGTAAAAAATATTGGGATAGGAACCTGACCGGTCGTGCCCGGGAAATCTTTGAGGAAGACAAAAAATATTTCCTGCATCAGAGCCTATCCACACCGGTGTTAAATGTTTTGTCCGGAGCGCATGGCATCTATGTCGAAGATATGAACGGAAACCGATATATCGATATGCATGGAAACGGCGTCCACAACGCGGGTTTCAATACACCTGAGGTGATAGAGGCTGTCAAAAAACAGATCGACGATGGAATGACATTCTGCCCCAGAAGATATACCAATGAACCGGCGGTAAATCTCGCCAAAAAACTGGCGGAAATCACCCCCGGCGATTTGTGCAAATCCCTATTTTCTCCAGGCGGCTCCGAGGCCATAGAAACGGCGATTACTTTGGCCAAACAGGTGACCGGGAAATTTAAAACCATCTCATTTTGGGATTCTTTTCATGGTGCGGGGTTTGCAGCGGCCAGTGTGGGAGGGGAAGAGCATTTTAAAGGGGGTATGGGGCCCATGATGCCGGGTGCTCTTCATGTTGAATTTCCCAATTACTATCGCAACCCCTGGGGATTTGAAAGCGAAGCCGCAGTGGACGCCGAATGTCTGAGACAAATCGAGCTGATTTTGGAAAGGGAGCCTGGGGTGGCCGCGATAATCGGCGAACCGATCTCTGCAACGCCTGTGGTTCCCAGCCGGCGATACTGGCAAGGGGTTGAGGAATTGTGCGAACAGTATGGTGCGTTTCTGATTTTTGATGAAATCATCGAAGGGTTCGGGAGGACCGGAATGATGTTTGCCAGTGAGCATTTTGTCGTCCCCGACATCCTTGTTCTCGGCAAATCCATGGGAGGCGGGCTGGTTCCCTTTGCCGGAATCATCACCAAAGCATGCCACGACGTGTGCCCCAATCGATCCATCGGTCACTACACCCACGAGAAGAACGCCTTGTGCTCGGCCGCCGCTTTAGCTGAAATTGAGTATTTGGAAAAAAACAGAATCGCCGAACACGCCGCAGAGCTTGGAGAATATGCTATCGAGCGGTTGAATGCCTTGAAATCTTCACACCCCCTCATCGGTAATATCGCCGGCGTCGGTCTTCATCTGGGCATCGACCTGGTGAAGGACAGAAAAACAAAGGAACGTGCCGTAGACGAGGCGGAGATCATCATGTACAAATGCATGGAAAAGGGGCTCGCCTTTAAAACCATAGAAGGGAACATCGTGACCTTACGACCGGCCTTGATTATTTCCAAAGCGGAGATGGACCGGGCCATCGATATTCTGGATGAAGCCATCGGAGAAGTTGAAGCGGGCAAACGCTATTAATTCCATTGGATAAAGGGTTGTTTTCATCGGACTGACGCGTTAATAAAAACAGTGTAAAGTAAATAACCTTATCCGGTTATACAGAAACCTCAAGTCGAGCACCAGCGGCTTTGAAGATAATCAGATTCGCGGACGTATGAAACTCGTGCATAACCGCATAACCTTATTTCATATCTGCAAAATACTAAGAAAGTGAAAAATAGAATTATGAAGATATTGTGCCTTGGAGCAGCAGGAAAAATCAGTCGTGAATCAGTAAATGATATCGTACAATTTTCCGATTTTGAAAAGATCACCATTGCTGATGTGAATGAATTGGCCGGTAAAGAAGTGGTTGCATGGCTTGAAGATCCGCGTGTCAATTTTGTAAAGGTCGATGTATATGACAGGGAAAAGACCATCAACTTGATAAAAGATTACGATATCGTTATGGACGGTACAGCAATTTCCATGAACGATCACACGACATCTCTCATCGTAGAGGCCGGGGTTCATGGAATCAATCTGAACGGTTGCACTACTGAATGGGATTATGATCAGCAGTTTAAGAATATAGGAAAGATTTTTGTGCCAGGTGTCGGGATGACGCCGGGGATTACCAACCTTATGGCAAAATACGCGGCCGACAGGCTCGATATTGTAGATACAATACGGATAAGCCACGGTGCATTCAGGCCAGTTGCCTTCTCGCCCTCAATCGCCGAGACAACTCGTATTGAGTATGACCCAAATCTGGAATCCCGTGTTGTGTATGAAGATGGGAAACTGATTCAGGTTCCTCCGTTTGCCAGACCCCTGGAAATCGATTTGCCTCAACCGTTTGGCACTCATCTTCAGTATATCATACCTCATGCAGAGACTCTGACCCTCCCCAAATCTTTGGCAGACAAGGGTATCAGGTTGATCGAAGTTCGCGGTACCTGGCCCCCTGAAAATATGAGACTAATAAGGGAACTTTATGACTGGGGATTTTTGCGTAACGACAAAGTAAAGATCGGAGGCATTGATGTCGGTGTTCTCGATGTGATTGCAAGCTATCTTGTTCAATCCAAAGAGGGGCAGAGCACGGATTTATACGGCTATGCACTGCATGTAGATGTAGTGGGGATCAAGGAAGGAAAGCCTGTTCAATTTATCCTGACGAACACACATCCGAAATCTGACGGGTCTGTGAAAGGATGGGAAAAATTGCGCGCATATACAAGGTGTGTCGGCATACCCATGAGCATAGGTGCACAGATGATCATCAGTGGCCATGTAAAGGCTACCGGTGTTATCGCTCCGGAGCTTGCGTTTGATCCTGAGACAATGTTTAGTGAACTTGAAAAACGAAGTATAGTAGTCCACAAAGAGTTCAAGATGCTTGAAGTTTGATACCCAAAACGAGTGAAACCTTTTGATGTAAGCATTAATCGGTCTGAAGAATCTTCATTAATCCTTTAAAGTCGTCAATAATATAATCTGCGCCAGCCCTCTTCATATCCTCTTGCAAGCGCTCCTTGTCGGGTGAGGACATCAGAATACCGACCCCCGTGAAACCGGCACCGGCTTTGGCGGCGGCGAGCATATCATCCGGCATGTCTCCGATGTAATAGTATTTTGAAATCTCATGCTTTATGGCCCCTGCAACGGCATCGAGCATATAGGGATCAGGTTTGCTGAGGGAAACTTTCTTACCTTCCGTTTTGAGAATTCTTTCTTCTTCCTTAATACAGTCGTCCAGTGTGTATACGGTGTCGAAAAATCTTTTAATGCTGAATTGAGCCAAGGGATAATCGGCTTCTGCTTTCGGTCGACCCGTTGCAATGGCCAGGATATTGTTTTCAGCAAGCTGCTCAAGGACGACCTTATCCACCAGGAGCTCTTCTTTTTTTATATAGCCCTCACCGTGGTAAACTTCGGCCTGAACGCCGTATGTCGATTCAAACAAATCACTTCCAAGATATATCTCCTGGAAAATCTGCTTGATGATATTGCCGCTGCCGACGTCGCCGGTATAAAGACTATCGACAAACTCGTGCGTTCGCTTACCTTTTTCATCCAGGAGTCTAGCTAACGGCATCAATTCGGTTTTCAAAAATCGGGCCAAGTCTGAAGCGTCGCCACGGCTCATCGCTTTCTGGTACGCGGACCAGGTGTCATTACCTTCCAGGATAGCGGGCCCCTTTAACAGAGTGAACAGCAAATTGATGACCACAAACGTCAAATCCCAATCATTATTCAATCCGCCGCTTTGTTTTACCCGTGCTAGATCCGATAGTTGAAACAACGGGTTCGGAAGGTCGTTCCAGGCGCGAGCACCTTTGAAAAAAAGCCTGGCGGTTTGTCTCACTGCTTCTCGGTAGGATCCCGACACATCAATGATGACGCCATCCATGTCAAAAACGATCAGCCCTCGCGACTTCATATTTTCCTCTTGCAATCCCCAACCCGGATAAACCGGAATTGACTATTGAATATTGACTATTGATGGCCTCGTAAAAAGTTAGAAAAACGAGTTTTTTACGAAAGTGTTTAGTATTTGGTGTTTAGTGTTTAGCACACCAACAAGCTGATATCACATGGTTTATTTTTCTCTAAATACTAAACACAATACACTAAATACTTGATGAATTCGATTTTTTACGAATTCATCAATATTCAATCATCATCTAATACCCAGGGACACCATGATGGATGCTCTTTCTTCACTATCCTTCACCCGATCAATGAGGTCATTGACGTCTTCACTCATCTTTAAATCGTGCCAGGCACCATGACTGAAACCCTTCGGAAGGTTTGCATCCGGAAGCGGATTTCCATTCAGGGAAACAGAGAAATTGGATAAATGCACGGCCTGGGCATAGATTCTGGTATCGGGCTTACACTTATCCGGCTCGTACTGGAACATGACGCTGTCGCAGATAAACTCCGGTAGCTTCCATCGATCCAAAATAACGGCACCAATTTCTGCGTGATTAATTCCCAATTCTTTCTCTTCAATTTGATGTAGTTCCATATCTTCAGTTTTTGTCAGTTCGAATATCTCCATGAAAAACTCAGGAAAATACTGATAGAGTATCAATCGGCCGATGGCGTGAAAAAGGCCCGCGGTGAATGCATTGTCAATATCGATTTTTTTATCGGAATAGATTTCAGAAGAAGAAATGATCTCCCGTGTGGTCAAAGCCACCATTATCGAATGGGTCCAGAAATCTTTGAAATAATTTTTCGGCAACCCTTTAGGACTGAAGACCTTCATGGCACCCATGGCCACTGTGAGCTTCTCGATCTCTGCAAGCCCCATTCGAACGATGGCCTGACGTACATTTCCGAATTGCCGACCGAAGCTATAAAACGCTGAGTTTGCCAATTTCAGTATTTTGGATGCCAACGCAGGGTCATTCTCAACGATCATGGCAATGTCTTTGATGTTCACTTTGGGTTCCTGAAGCTTGTTTCTGACCTTGACGGCAATTTCAGGAAAGGTCGGCAGGTCATCGACTTTATCCAGTTTATTTAAAATTATTTTTCTTTTGACCATTTTATTATCCTATTCACATTAAAATGCATATCCGGACAGGCGATATGAGAATTAACGCTTAATTCTTGAGTTGATAGTAAACCCCTCCGTTGTGTGTGAGCATGTGGAATCGATCGCTGGACCCGGTTATGGATTCCGAAGCACCTAAAAAGAAATAGCCGCCCTTATTTAAAGCATTCGCGATCTTAT
Source organism: uncultured Desulfobacteraceae bacterium (assembly GCA_964433795.1). Taxonomy (GTDB): domain Bacteria; phylum Desulfobacterota; class Desulfobacteria; order Desulfobacterales; family SURF-15; genus DUZK01. Next base: position 5,243 of record CAYSUA010000390.1, read on the forward strand.
CGAATAATTGTTTTTTGAATGTGTCGGAAAAATATATGGCAACGTTTCTACAAAAAACGATGTCAAATTTTCCCAGGTTGAAAAAGTTGTCTTGAAGATTGAATCGTTTAAAGCGGATGGGCTTTTTGACTTTATCCGTAATTGACCAGAAGCGGCTCTTTTTTTCAAAATACGATTTCATATATGCCGGCGGCATGCCTCGTGCCATGGCAAACTCGTCGTACATGCCGGCATTTGCGATATAGAGAGTAGAAGGTGAAATGTCCGTTGCAGTAATTTCCAACCCATCGGGTTTGAGCATGGTTGGTTTTTTTGCATACTCAAAAAGGGTCATCACGGCGGAATAGGGCTCTTGTCCGGTAGAGCATGCAGCACACCATATTCGAACATTTTGCCGCTCTTTGGAAAGAAATTCTTTGTTATATGCCGGAAAAATAACGTTTTTTAAGATATCAAAAGGATATTTGTCTCTGAACCACAAGGTTTCATTTGTGGTCATGGCGTCTACGATCTTATCCCGCAACCCGGACCGGACTTCTTTTTTCGCCTTCAAGCAGAGATCTTTGTAGGTTTCGCATCCGGCTTCGGATAAGATATCCGACAAGCGAGTTTCAACTAGATATTCTTTGTTATCACCCAAAGATATTCCGCAGCTCTGTTCGATAAACTCGCGGATGTGTTTGAATTCTTCAGGAGTAATGGATGTTTTTGTCATCATGGCCCTTCACAAGCCGGTCTTGCCGCGTCTATAGTTTCCTTTTTATATAATCGTCCGAAAGCGGAATATTATTAATCTTTCCAATAAAGTAATCCAGTTATGCAGAAACCTTAAATCAAGCACTTGCGGCTTTGAAGATAATCCGATTCGCGGACGTGTGAAACTCGTGCATAAGGGAG
>CAYSUA010000391.1:0-6136 GCA_964433795.1 uncultured Desulfobacteraceae bacterium
GCGCTTTTTATGAGGGCCGGCTGGCGAAAGCAATGGCGGAAGCCGCCGAATCAGGGGGAGGTGCACTGGCCGTTGAGGATCTATCTTCCCACCAATGCAATTGGGTCGAACCCATCGGGATGGATTATCGGGGCTACCGCCTTCATGAGATTCCCCCCAACGGTCAGGGGATTGCGGCACTCATCGCCCTTGGAATTCTTGGCAATTTTGACCTGTCATCTCATTCAGTGGATTCCGTTGATTCCATCCACCTGCAACTTGAGGCAATGAAGCTAGGGATAGCCGATATCAAGCAGCACCTTGCCGATCTCGAACATATGCAGGTTACTCCGCAGTATCTACTCGACCCGGATTATTTGTCCGGACAAGCCGAACGCATCGATATGAGCCGAGCGCAGTTCCCGGAATCCGGAATACCTTTGGACAAAGGTACCGTATATTTAACGGCGGGAGATGAACGCGGTATGATGGTATCTTTTATCCAGTCCAATTACATGGGATTCGGATCCGGTATCGTGGTACCGGATACCGGAATAGCCCTACAAAACCGTGGATATGGATTTACCCTTGAAAAAGGTCATCCCAATCAGGTGGATGGAAACAAACGTCCCTATCAGACGATTATTCCGGGCTTTGTGACCCAGGACGGTCAGCCGGTGATGAGTTTCGGAGTGATGGGAGGTCACATGCAGACCCAGGGGCATGTTCAGATGATGACCCGTATCTTTGACTACGCCCAAAATCCACAGACCGCCTCGGACGCACCGCGCTGGCATCTCATGGAACATCAACAACGCGTTGCGATTGAACCCGGTTTTTCAAAAGAACTTCTGGAAGGGCTGAAAGCCCGGGGACATTCTTTAGAATTGGAAGCACCGGATACTCTGTTCGGCGGCGCACAGCTTATATATAAAATGGACGACCATTACGTTTCCGGGTCCGATCACAGAAAAGACGGCTGTGCCATAGGGTTTTAAAATTGGGCATGTATCTGTTCGGTTATGAACCGTATAATAAAAATAATTACGATCTCTTTGCTTCTTGTCCTCGGTGTGCTGTGCGGTGTTGTGGCAGGCGTTTTTATTGCCCTGACCCGTGACCTTCCGGAGATTCAGTCCCTGGAAAACTTCAAACCTTCCGCTGTTACGCGGGTCTATTCATCCGACAAAGTTTTGCTGTCCGAACTTTATGCGGAAAAGCGTCATCCGGTTTCCATTCAATCCATGCCGCATCATCTCAAAGCCGCTCTGGTTGCTACGGAGGATCGTAACTTTTATCGCCACAGCGGTGTTGATTTAAGAGGTATATTGCGGGCCTTGGTCAAAGATTTGTCAACCGGCCAATTTGCCGAAGGCGCCAGTACCATCACCCAGCAACTGGCGAAAACACTCTTTCTCACCTCCAAAAAGACGATCGTTAGAAAAATCAAGGAAGCGTTTCTCGCATTTCAACTTGAACGGCGATATACCAAAGATGAAATCCTCGAATTTTATATGAATCAGGTTTACTTCGGCAGTGGGGCATACGGCGTGGAGTCCGCAGCCCGGCTGTATTTCGGCAAGTCGGTTAATGATCTGAATTTATCCGAAAGCGCCCTGATTGCCGGTCTGCCGAAAGCCCCGTCACGCTACTCTCCCCTGGTGAATAAGAATCGGTCTGTCAAACGCAGAAACCTGGTTCTAAAGCAAATGAAAAAAACAGGTATCATCACCACCGAAGACTATGAGCGGGCGGTAAAGGAAGCGATTGATGTCACAGGTTCCAAAAGGAGGGTGAAAGCGCCGTATTTTGTGGAATACGTAAAACGGTTTCTTGAATCCACTATCGGTGAGACTCGGCTGTACCGGGAGGGTCTGAACGTTTATACCACACTTTCCGAAAAGTTACAGACCGTTGCCGAACGTTCGATTCATGCCGGATTGACGGCCCTGGAAAAACGAATGAAGCAGCGAGGTATGAAAAATGCCAAGGCCCAAGGGGCGTTGATTGCAATGGATGTCGGAACCGGGGGTATCATGGCCATGGTGGGAGGCAAGGATTTCTATGACAGCTCGTTTAATCGATCCACCCAAGCGCTTAGACAGCCCGGATCGGCTTTTAAACCGATTCTCTATGCCTATGCCATCGAACAGGGGTTTCCCCAAAATCATTTAATTTTGGATGCACCCATTGTTTTCAGAGGTGCCAACGCAGGAGAGGACTGGCGTCCGGAGAATTTTTCAAAAACCTATAAAGGGGAAATCACTTTCAGGCGTGCCCTGGCCACGTCGAAAAACATACCTGCCGTTCGACTCATCGAGAAACTGGGTCCCAGCCCTGTTGCACAATTTGCTCATAAGCTTGGAATTACAGCGCGATTGGAACCCAATTTGACATTGGCTCTGGGGTCATCGGGCGTTCGGTTAATGGAGCTGACCGAATGTTATGCGGTGTTTGCCAATCAAGGCAATTACAGCGAACCCTTCGGAGTACTCGAGGTGTCGGATCGTACCGGTCGGATGATCTGGCGCAGAAAACCGAAAAAGAAAGCGGTCATGTCCAGGGCCGGAGCCGCTATCATGACCAATATGCTGGAAGGTGTCGTCCGTGAGGGGACGGGGCGGAAAGCCCGGTCGTTAAAGCGGCCGGTTGCCGGAAAAACAGGCACCACCAATGATTTCAGGGATGCCCTGTTTATCGGTTTTTCCCCGTCCATTGCCGCCGGGGTCTGGGTGGGGCAGGATTCTTATGTAACATTGGGAAATGGTGAAGAAGGCGCCCGCGCTGCACTTCCGGCCTGGATTCAATTTATGAGAGAGGCGCTCAAAGAAACACCGCTGGAATACTTCGATATTCCTGATGATGTGGTCCAGGTCCGTATCAACCCCACAAACGGGTTGCCGGCAGGCGAAGGTGATTCGGATGGGGTTGCCGCGTTGTTCAAGAAGGGAACGGAGCCCACACAATATTGAAGATTTTCTATTGAAGATTGACGAATTCGTAAGAAATCGAATTCATCAAGTGTTTAGTGTTTCGTATTTAGTGTTTGGTGTATATTATATCTTGTGATATCAGACTATTGGAGTGCTAAACACTAAACACCAAATACTAAATACTCTATTCAAAATTCAACTCAGTGCCAGCTTGGCTGGAACCTGTTTTATTACCCATGAAATAATGATATAGGTCAAAGCATGATACGCAAGGCGAACATACAGGACATCAAGACCGTGCATGAACTCCTTCATGAATACGGGAAAAAAGAGGAGTTGCTCGCGCGTCCGCTCAGTGAATTATACGACCATGCCAGGGATTTCTCCTTATTTGTCGGAAAAAATCAAAAGACAGTTCTCGGATGTTGTGCATTGCAGTTTTGCTGGGAAGATCTTGCGGAAATCCGATCATTGGCGGTACATCCGGATCACCTCGGGAAAAAAATCGGAACAGCCTTAACCCGCGCAGCACTTTCCGAAGCCAAGGAATTCAATATCAAAAAAGTGTTTACGCTTACCTACAAGCCGAAGTTTTTTAAAAACTTCGGCTTCATCGAGATTGATCGCTCCGAGCTTCCGTTAAAGATTTGGAGTGATTGCATCATCTGTGTGAAGTTTCCGGATTGTGACGAAACCGCCATGATGAAGGAAATGGAACCCTAACCAAACATATTTGAAATTCCCTTCAACTATGAATAAATAAGACTGATGGGGAGTGGGGGAAATTTTGTTACTCCCGGTTTGGGAAGGATATGTTCACTGCCCACCGTCAACCAGTTCAGATCCGGTTTGATGTCTCTGAGCCTGCCGTCATCAGGCGATCGGGCAGGATTGGTATAAGCATATGTGGCTTGAAAAATGAAAATAAAGGATTTTCGCTGCCTGGCAACCACATAATTATGGATGAGCGAGTGGGGAGACACGTTGTTTTCTTCTGCAATGCTTTCCATTAGCTTTTCAGAAAATCGTACAAGTACGGCTTTGGAAACCCCCCTTTCCGAAATGCGGATCAATGCTCGCGACTCACTGCTGGCAACGTATACGGTTGTAATACAGGGTACTCGTTTCAAATACTGTGCTGCCACAATGGCAGCGGTTCTCCTGCCGCCAACCGTTACCGGGACACCATAGTATTCGAAAAATTTTTTCTGAACATCTTCAGCATACTTGTCCCCTTTTTCATAAATATCTTTTGAAATATACCGAAGGCTTTGGGCCAGATCCTCAGCTGCATCCGCGATGGGCCAGTCGATGCGCACGTGAAAATGAGAAAGCATGTACCGGTCTTTGCGTCGTGTAGCAGGATCCCTTTGAATAAACAGCGCGTAATCCACGGGCAGCAGACTTTTCAGGAAATTGAAAAAATGTGCCGATTCCAGGTATTTTTGATTCCGTTCGAATTTATTGGAAAGTGCCAAAGATTCGGTAGTCAATAGATTTGTTTTTGTGGTTTTATTGACATCCAAGAATCGGATGTACTTTTTATGCGCTGCCTGTATGGTGTCCTCTACAAACAGTACGAGGAAATTGTTGTGCTGATCATATTCCCGAACGGGTAGCCGCGCGCGGGGTTTTAGCTCGCGTTTTTCGACAAAGGGGTACTTCTGACCGGTATTTCGAAACTTGCTGTAGGAATCGATCAACCCGTATTGAAGCATGTGTTGATCCAGTTCATCTCGGAGTAATTCGTAGAACGAACGCCTCAATCGGCTGGTCTGACTCAGTTCTTCACGCACGCCCCAGAAGGCCACAAGCATCTCCTGTTTGGAATAGGTAATAGTCAGTAAATGATAAGTATCTGTTTAAATATCATTATTTTACACTATGGTCAATTGGTATCTTTCTTGCTTTCTTTCAATTAAACGTCAGCTCCTAAACAATATCAACTTAGCATTTGATGGAATTCGGTTATGCAGAAATCTCAAGTCAAGTATCTTCGGCTTTAGAGATAATCCGATTCGCGGACGTGTGAAACTCGTGCATAAAGGAGCGTAACACCGAACAGGGCTTCGAGATAAACAAAACATTTTGGGTAATAAAATAGTTAGGGCCTATTGCAGCTCCTTCATGCTGTTCGGTGTAACGCTCCCTAATACACTCAGACAGTCACACGCGCACGAATCGGCTCACCTCCAAAGCCTATTCCTGTAAGCAACTTGGGCTTAGTGCATAACCGTTAATTTTCACTGCTGTACAGAACTTGGTATTTGGAGGAGAGTTGAAGGGTATAAAAAAACTCCCGACAGAAAACTTCTGCCGGGAGTTTGAAACCTGTTAATCGGTGAGGTTATTCCGGTAGATGACAAACTTTGCAGGTGGTGGGTCCTACTTTTTTAATTACAGTATCTTTATCACTCACTCTCAATTGTGATTCTGCCAACAGGTTTTTGGCCTTAATGTCCTTATGGCATCCGATACAGGCTTTGTGATACGCATTTTTATAATATAGGATAGCCTCCTCTTCACTGACGGCCTTTTTGTTTGCTTTCTTGGGTGACTCGAGAAGTTCGTGGCATCCGGATACGGTACAGTCGTCGATTTGGCTTACTTTATCCCATTTGTGATGACATTCCATGCAGTTAAAATCGAAATGCCTGGAATGAGGAAAATCGACTCCCGATCGTTTTGCTGTAACCGATTCAGGCGGTTCCAGAAGAAAAGATCCCATGGGAATTACGAGATCCTCCGGCTCCTGACCGGAAACCATTAATGACGATCCAAAAATTAAAACAATAAAAATCAAACCGATGAATCGAATCTTATGCATCCTCATCCCCCTTCGATGAATTTAGCTTGGTATAGTACGGTTTTAATGACCGATCAATCTTTATTTGAAATAATCAAATGATTTCCATATCCTAATAAAGGAATCGAGACAATGGCCGTCCCGCAACCGATAAAGATATCCTTTTCTCAAAGAATTTATTCTTTGTCAATATCCGGAGTCTATTTCCAAAGGGTTTTAACTTGACCTTTGAAGGGGTTTCTAATATCAGACACGAACTTGTGATATTTGGGGTCCTTTAAATATACAACCCCACTCGTTCACATGTTCAAATCCATGCTGATTACATGTCAATTTTGATGTGTGAACTTGAGTGAAAATTTTTTAATTAGTTTCTGTCCGAAAAAGGCCTGATTATTAGGCGTTAAAAAAATTGTAT
>CAYSUA010000392.1:0-6135 GCA_964433795.1 uncultured Desulfobacteraceae bacterium
AAGTCCTCGACATACATGAGTATGCCTGCGGGTTGAAACTCGGCCCCGCCTTGGCATTGAACGAAAATCCTAATTTTGAGATGGCTTCTAATAATAGTACCCACAATCAAAAGGCGGTGAAATGAAACTGACGAGGGAAGAAATCTTAGTAACACTTCGAAAATGGAATCAAGCTTGGGATGCCCACGATTTAGAACAGGTCATGGATCTTTTTCACGATGATATCTATTTTGAAAACTGGACCGGTGGCCGAGTCAAAGGCAAAGCAGCCCTTAGACAGGCATGGCGGGACTGGTTTGAAAACCATGGCGGATTTCGATTCATCGAAGAAGAATTATTTTCCGATGAGGTGGAACAAAGAGCACTCTATCGGTGGGAGCTTGAATGGCCGTCATTGGAAGCCGGATGTGAAGGGCGGTTTGAAAAACGTCGAGGGGTGGATGTCATACACTTTCAGGACGGAAAAATCATTAATAAATTGACCTATTCAAAAACCGTTGTTGAGATCGATGGGAAACGAATTCGGTTGGCTCCTGGAAAAAATGCAACCTAAACCGGAATTGAGGGTTGATTAATTTCAAAAAAAATATTTAATAGTCTCTATCTGCTGAAACTCCGAACCATCGGATACTATTTTTCACCATAAAAAATTATAACGGATAATTCAGAAAAAGGAGAATACATCATGAGTGAAACATTAGGATTTATCGGACTAGGTATTATGGGCAAACCAATGGCTAAAAACCTCATCAACGCAGGCTACAGCCTCATCGTACTGGATATCAATCCCGGACCGGTTGAAGAGCTTGTAGCAATGGGCGCAACTGCCGCCGGCACACCCGCTGAGGTTACCAAGCAAGTCAAAAAGGTTATCACGATGCTTCCCGACGGCCCTGATGTCGAAAAAGTGGTAATGGGCGAAAATGGTGTTTTGGAGGCAGCCACCTCAGATACAATGTTTGTGGATATGAGCAGTATTTCACCGACGGTTACCAATAAAATTGCAGCCGCTTTAGAAGGAAAAGGGGCACGTGCACTCGATGCACCGGTCAGTGGTGGGGAGCCCGGAGCTATTAATGGAGAACTGGCCATTATGGTCGGTGGACCCGAAGATTTATTTAATGAAATAAAACCGATTTTCGACGTACTGGGCAAAAGTGCGGTGCTCGTCGGTGATACCGGAGCCGGTCAGACGACCAAGCTGACCAATCAAATTCTGGTGGGTGTACACATCCAGGCTATGGGAGAAGCATTCCTGCTGGCATGTAAAGCCGGTTGCAATCCGATAAAGGTCTTTGACGCCATCAAAGGCGGGCTTGCCGGTTCCAGCGTATTGAACGCCAAGGTGCCCATGGTGGTGGAACGCAATTTCAAAGCAGGCTTTAAGATCGTTTTGCATCAAAAAGATCTTAAAAACGCCCTTGAAGCCGCCTCCTCATTGGGTTTAACCTTGCCGGTCACCAGCCAGGTGAAAGGATATGTGGATGCATTAGTGGATAAGGGCAATGGGGAAAATGATCACGGCGGAATTGTCCAGGAGCTCGAAGCTCAGAACAACGCTGAAATCCACAAATAAGCCTGACTTGGAACAATAATAACCACGAAGAGCACGAAGAAGGAAAAAAATAAGTATTCTATCTTCGTGCTCTTCTTTTACTTCGTGGTAAGAAATATTTTCTCACAAAATCAGGATATCAAGTCCGCTTCTTCTTCAAGGCCCAGAACTTCGAGCTTCTCCTGAGTGGGATATCCCTTTTCGTCCCAACCCCTAAATGCATAATACTCCGTCATCATCTCGGACATGGGCGGAAGCTTGGTCTCCCACCCTTCTGCTGTTTTCGGCATTTTCAATACCCGGGCGGGAACCGTATCATCTCTTTGCGGATCGTAGCCGCATTTAAGATTAAAGAGTCTTTTCATATTAAAAATGCGTTCGCCGGTTTGCATAAACGCTTCCACATCCATGGCTTCGCCGGTAATGGCCTGATACCAATCGTTGAGATGAGGAATTCGAAGACCGCCAAAGAGCGGAAACTTGCAGATCTTTAATGAATCCAGCATGCCCATAACGTTTTGGGCCAATGCGGTAAGCTTTCCTTTGTTATCGACGGACATCCGGTCCGAGACTTCATTCAATCCGATTTCAGGCAAGGTCAACATCCGCTCGAATGCATGGGAGAGCCCTGCCAAGTGGCAGGCACCCCGGGATGACGTGGCATAACCCACGGACAAACTCATATAAGCCCTTGCATCATGCAACGGGAACTCAAGCCCGCTGCTGTGTATGGCAAATTCCTCTGCTCCGCCTCCTAAAATTTTTGCTGCTTCACGAACGCCTTTTGCCAGAATTTCGCCTAATCCCCGGCTTTCACCGATCATTTTTATGGTTTCCACCATGGCCTGCCCGTTGCCCCAGGTGAGCCGGATGCCGTCGGTATCCGTTTCACTGATGATTCCCTGCTCAAAGGCTTCCATGGCAAATGCCACCATGGACCCGGCGGATATGGTATCAAGACCGTACCGGTTGCATAGATCATTTGCCATGGCAATGGCTTCCAGGTCACTCACCATGCACAGGGATCCCAATGAAGCCAGGGTCTCATATTCCGGCCCTGCCCCCTCGAGCCCGGCATAAGGACCGCTATTCACTTTGATTTCACGACCGCATCGGATCACACACCGTTCACAACCGTAATTGCCGGCCCCCATCTTTTCCGCCATGGTTGCACCGGTGATTTTGGCTGCTCCGTCATTCCATCGCTCTGTGCCCTTCCAGTTCTTCAATGGAAGTGAACCCATCTCCTCAAAGGTTGCAAGCCCGCCTGCCGTCCCTAAATTGGTCATGCCGGCCATTTTCTCACTGAGCATTTTGGCAAGCTCTTTTATTGAGCCGGAAAGTTGGTCCCGGTCGTGAATGGGAGTCTTTTGACTGCCGAATGCTGCAATTCCTTTTAAGTTTTTCGATCCCAGCACCGCACCCAAACCGCATCGGCCTGCTGCACGGGCCGCACGACCGTCATTAATCACGGCCGCCATTCGCACCAAATTTTCTCCACCCGGTCCGATGCAGCTGGTGACGGCTTTGTCTGCGGTCTCGGAACGCATGGCAGCATCGGTTTCAAAAACATCTTTCCCCCAGATATGCTTTGCATCCCGAATTTCCACTCCTTCTTCAGACACCCACAGATAAACCGGTTCATCGGACTTTCCGGTAATGACCACACCGTCATATCCGGCTCGTTTCAAGGCAGGGCCGAAAGTGCCGCCGGAATCGGATTCTCCAAAAATTCCGGTAAGCGGTGATTTGGCCAAAATCTCGTGCCGTCCCGAGGTGAGTGCAGGTGTGTTGGCAAAAGGGCCGGTCATAAATATCAAGACATTATCGGCAGACAACGGTTCCGCCTCATACGCTTTTCGATCATAGAGTATCTTTGTGCCAAGACCGCTACCCCCGATAAATTTTCGATATAAATCCTCGGAAATTTTTTCCACCTCTGTTTTTCCTGAGCTTAAATCGACATTGAGAATTCGATTCATGTAACCTTTCATGTGATCCCTCCTATGATAAAATTAAATACTGGAATAATGGAGTACTGGAATGATGGAGTATTGGAAAAACAATCAGGGTGAAACCATCACTCCAACACTCCAGTACTCCCAATAACAAAAATCGCCTTAGATATACTATCATGTATTGGATTTATGAGCATAAGGCAAAGGCCTGATTCAAAAAAGTCCATACCACATATCCCGCCAGTACTGGACAGCATCTTCCGGTCCCATGGGCCGGGGATTGAACGGGCGCGGGTAGAGCTTCAGCATCAGGTTCGCTGCGTTTTCAATCTCGGTTTCCTTAACACCGCCATATTCCTGCAGCGTTGTCGGAATACCCACATCTTCCATTAAACAGAATATGGATTGAACGGAAAGCCTTGCTGAATCGAGTTCGTTAAGGGTTGTGGTGGACTCTCCAAGCGCATCCGCAATTCGCACCAGTTTCTCACTACAGACGGGTAGATTGTATGCCATCAGATAGGGCAGCCCCAGTGCACATCCAAGACCGTGGGGGGTCGGCTTATATTTTCCGACAATAAATGCAACGCTGTGTGCATAAAGACCACCGGACATGCCCATTCCCATCATGCTGAAAGTGGCCGCCAATGACATGTAATACCGGGCTTCCAGATCCTCTCCGTCTGCAAATGCACGTCTCAGGTATGCGCCAGCCAGTTCAATCCCCCCCAGGCAGAGGATATCAGTGAGGGGGGTTGCATTCTTGTGCATCATAGCTTCAATCGCGTGAGTTAACGCATCCAGGCCAGTTGTAGCCGTTACATTGGGCGGCATGCTGACCGTGAGTTCAGGATCGACAATCGATATATCTGAATACAGATATGGGTTGTTTAAGAACCATTTGTCCCCGTCTATGGTCACAACGAATATGGGACTGACCTCGCTGCCGGTTCCGGATGTAGTGGGCGCCAATATCATGGGAATACCGCGTGAATCCGGAACATACTCTCCATTGCCGATTGTTCGCGGGGCAACTTGATGGGCGAGGCATTGGGCACTGAACTTGGTGATATCCATCACACTTCCGCCCCCAAGTCCGATAATCACAGAGATTTCATCATTTTTATTCTCAATAAATATCTTCTCGGCAGTTTCCAGGTGCGGCTCCGGCTCGACCTTGGCAAATGTGGCAACCTCGAATCCCGCGGACTCCAGTATATCCTTGACCTGGCTTACGGTTCCGATCATTTCAAGAATTTCATCACTGATGATCAAGGCCCTGCCTTTGCCCAGTTGCGCTGCCTCCTCTCCAATTTTATCAATTGCCCCGCAGCCGAAGACAATGCGGTTGGGATATTGCATCCCCACAGTCCGGAAATCGAATACACGATGAATATCATATGAAATATCTTTTGCTAAGGCTCTCATAGTTCCTCCTTCTCATGTTAAAATGCATCTATCATAGATAATATGATGGTACAATATTACAATTTCGCCAACAGCTCTTGCAATTCAAGCAAAGGTTGTTTAAGCATCTGGCAAGAATAATTTATCCTCATGTCTTAACTTTAACATCGTTTAGATAAGGAGATTCCATGAAAATTAAAGCCATCGAAACCGGTCATTATCGCATACCGTTGCCAACGGTCTTGTCCGATTCCACCCATGGAGACATCTCTCATTTCGAATTGATCGTTGTGAAGCTGACTTCAGATGATGATTTTGAAGGCATCGGCTACACATATACGGTCGGGTCCGGTGGATCTGCCGTACATGCTCTGATTCAGAAGGATTTAGCGCCGCTCTTGATGGACGCGGACCCAAGGAGAATCGAAGCATTATGGGAGCAGATGTGGTGGAAGCTTCATTATGTCGGGAGGGGCGGCATTGCCGTCTTTTCCATATCTGCAGTAGATATCGCTTTGTGGGATCTGATAGCCAAAAGAGAAAAAGAACCCTGGTGGCGATTTTTAGGCGGAAGTTCGAATCGGGTCAAAGCCTATGCCGGAGGAATCGATCTCCAATTCACAATAGATGAGTTAATGGATCAGACCCGATCAAATTTCGAGAAAGGGTTTCGTGCCATCAAAATGAAAGTCGGACGGGAGAGCCTGAAAGAGGATATTGAAAGGGTCGAAGCCATGAGAAATTATATCGACCCGGAAATAATCCTGATGGTGGACGCCAACATGCGATGGTCTGTGGAAACAGCTATCCGGGCTGCCCGCGCTTTTCTTCCCTATGATATCTACTGGCTGGAAGAACCCACCATACCCGACGATGTGAAAGGGCATGCCAGGATCGCCAAGGAAGGCGGGCTTCCAATCGCAACCGGTGAAAATCTGCATACCATTTACGAATTTCAGTCCATGATTGAATACGGATGCATATCATTTCCGGAGCCCGATGTGTCAAACATCGGAGGGGTAACGGGCTGGATGAGAGTGGCCAAGTTGGCGTATGCGAACAATCTGCCCGTAACATCTCATGGGGTTCACGATCTGCACGTCCACCTGCTGGCTGCCGTTCCCAATGATTCCTATCTCGAAGCCCACGGGTTCGGTCTTGAAAAGTATATTGCGCATCCCCTTCAGATCGAAAACGGAGAGGCCATCGCATCGG
>CAYSUA010000393.1:0-6130 GCA_964433795.1 uncultured Desulfobacteraceae bacterium
AACCGAAAGCTGTGATATCGATTGAGGAGATTACCGATGAAGTCCAGCGAGCAATAGATAAAGGCTGGGTGAAACTCGAGGATGAAAAACAGGAGATATCTGAATCGAAAACGAATTCCGATACACCTGCTCACGATTGGGAGGTCGACTACTCTCGCGTTGAAGAAAACCTTGTCACGATCACGGATAAGATTTCTGGCAGGTCTGTAACAGGTGAAATCCAGGAGAAGAAAGGCGATCAGCATTTCACTCTTAAGGATATCGGTACGGTGAAGAAGCAACAATTCTGGCCTACAGCACAGGCAATGGAAATAATCGATGGTACTGAGTGACTTAACACAGGCGTTACGCCTCGAGTATCATGACCGTGACGAAAACTCTCCACTGCTTGAAGACGAGCAACTGGAACGAGCAACGCGAAGGGCAATAGTCTCGATAAATAAAGATTTGAAGCGCAGTTATGCAGTCGACAATCAGGGCAACATCTCACCCGATCTGGAAGATGATGACAAGGAGGTATTGCTACTCAACGCTCTGACTGTGGTCTGCCGGATGATGCAGGCTAAAACCGCTCGCAACTTTTCGTTCTCATCGGGTGATAAGAAAGTGGATAAGACGAAGCAACCCGTTTATTGGGCGGAACTCGGTCGCAGTTATCAGGCGCAATACAGTCAGACGGTTTCAGAGCGCAATCCTGAATATGGCGGTGGCATTCCTGATGTTATACCGCAGATCTATGGACAGTAGTAGAAAACGCTCGAATTTCGGACGCACACAGTCGACCGTGTGGGCAACCTTTAGGCGATCTGGAGTGGTTGGTCGACCAGTTATCCCACGCGCACAGGGGCGATATGATAAGATTACCAGATAATGTTAGAAAGCCATGAGAAACAGATGATCACACTGGATACGGCAGAACTGATCAGAGCCTCGGGTGAGACAGCGGATCTTCTGCGTCCTAGGGTTGCTGGTGCAGGTGGATTTGCCGGACCGCATGAACCAAATGAAGAATCGCTTGGTTCTGTTCCGATTGAATTCCAACAGCTGTCACCGGATGAGTTGAAACAGGTTGGAGCCGATGGTATGTGCTCGATGTTGCCTGAGACTGATGTTTCGGAGGGCGACATATTGGTTTATGACGAGGTTCGATACCGAGTTACGAATGTAAAACCTGTTAACTGTTTCGGAGCAGTGTCGCATCTAATTGTTAAGCTTGAACGGGAATACCAGGCGCATGATTAAGGTTGACGTGGACATGAAGGCAATTGAGGGTGTAGAGAGTTTTTTTAAACGCTATCCGGGAGAACTTAAAGAAGCGGTTTACGATGGAGTTCAGATTATTGCAACTGAGATACAACGCTCAGCGGTTGAGAAATTGAAAGAACATGGCGCTATAGATCTGGGGCAATTGTGGAACTCTATTAACATCCACCGGATATCGTCAACCGAGGTTATCGTTGGGACTAACGTCGAATACGCGGCAGCAGTGGAATTCGGAACCAAGGGGCATTGGCTCACCATCGACAAAATACCCGGTTTCCGTAATTGGCTAAGAAGACATGGCATCGACCTGGATAAGAAGATGAAGTATTTCTATGTGCATCCCAAACCGAAACCGTACATGGAACCGGCATATCAGAAGGGAAAGCAGATAGCGCCCAGTATCATCCGGCGTGAAGTTGAGGCGGCAATACTGCGAGTAGGACTTTGAAACTGCAACGCGCCATATCGAAGTATCTGACGGATAATATACCCGACCTGCATGCTTTCAAGGACGATATCGCCTTTGTAGCAGCCGGTAATCCTTATCCCTATTTCCTGATTGACCTGATATCGACGCGCAAACATAGTCTAGGAACGGGACTCTGGGATAGGACAGAAACGACAGAAGACGGCGACAGACAGATCAAAGTGACCAAACATCACCAAGTCTTGAGGTTCACAATCCGGGCGGTGAACAGTTCCGAAAAGAACGGTAATGTAATTGTAACTGAAGTTTCCGATCAGATTGATACTCTGTTATCTGATCTGTGTTGTGAAGGTTCGGTCGATCTGGTCGATCCTGTATCCGGTGAAAGCCTGCATATAGAACAAGCGATTTTTCAAGAAGGATCAGATCTGGCGCCTTTAGAAAAAGGAATGCCGTTCGTTTACCAGCAGACGCTTTCATACCTGTTTATCGAGCATCGTTTCAAAATGAGGGTGGTCGAGAACAGGATGGAAAGTGTCAAAATAGAAATTTAGGAGGTGATATGCCTCGAAAGAAAATAGATACAAAGAGCAAAATGAGGATTTCCACAGTCATAAGACAGTTGAAGATATCACCACATCTGGCAGCGGCAGTAATGGTGAAGCATAACCTGAAAAACACCGACCGCATCGAGCCCGATAAGTTCATGGCTATGGTTGAAGCGTGGCTGAAACAGCCGGCAGGAGGTAAATGATGGCAACCAAGGTAATAAAAGACGTCTATACGGAATACCTGTCCGGATCGGTAATCGTGACGCCACCCGCTTCCAACATCGAGTTTATCGCTGGCGCTGCTGAGGGTGGGCAATTGCTAACGCGCTATACCATTTCCGATAAGGACACTGCCAGGCAGATATTCCGAGGAGGCGAGTTGCTGAAAGCAATACAGGAACGACTTGATGCCGGTAGTTCCATGATATATGCTGTGCGGATTGGTGATGCGCTGAAGGCAACCTTGATCCTGAAGTCGAGCGAGATCGATGTGATCAGACTCGAAGCAGTCGAACCGGGGACCTTGTGGAACGGCATCGAAATTGACGTGACGGTGGATGGAGCGTCAAGAACCATCGAAATCACTGATCCTGAAACTGAAGAGACATCTGCGTTTACTAATGATTCGAATGATGCTCTTGTTGAGTCTATTAACAATGGTCAAAGTCTGGTAGTGGGTTCGAAGCTCGCCGATGACTTGCCCGATGCTGTTGAGGCTCAGAATCTCAGCGGCGGTACGGACGGTTCGGTCTTGACCAATGGTAATTATATCGACGCCATAGAATTCTCCGAACAATTCTCGGACGTCTCCTGGGTGCATTATATCGGTGCGGATACGCCTGACTTATGGACAGCGATTGTGACCAGTTGTCAGAACATGATTGAAAACATCCTCGGCGAACGCTTTGCTCTGCTCGATCTGCCTCGCTTCGAGCCCAACGATCCAGATCATATCACTCCTCAGGAAATACAGGACTACGTCGATAACTGCATCTCGCTTAAGGAAGACTTTACTAACCGCAATGCGGTGTTCTTTATCGGTGAGGCGAAGTTTTTGGATCAGGATGGTGATGAATATGTCAGTCGGGTGAGTTCCTCCTGCAGTGGCAAGATGGCATCTGTACCGTTACAGAAGAGTCTGCTGGGCGAATCTCCAGTGAACATCATCTCACTGGTTCCGGAGTTTGGGCGCGGTCATCAGGTGCAGCTCATTAAGGCGAATATCAATTACCTGCGCACCCAGCCGGGTATCGGCAAGATCATTGCCCTGTCCAATAATGCTCCTCCATCCGGTGAAACCTATAACCGGATAGAGAAACTGCGTGCGGTGTATAGCGCCGGCAAGCAGTCGCGGATTGCAGCCTTCCCGCACCTCGGACGACCGAATGATGAAGGCGGAGAAGGATTGAAACTGCTCGAAGAGGACATCAAGCGACCGTTGGAACTGATGAGACAAAAGGGTGAGATCGACAGCTATGAATTGTCGGTAACCTCAACTGATGAAATGCGAACGTTGGGTGAAGCGCAGGTGACGCTTTCCGTTAATTCGATGAAGGCGTTCGAGATCATCTTGACTAAAGTTTATCTGGATTAGGAGTATGATGTATGCCTGATTTAATAGAAGACCTCGGATTTGCAGATGGAATATCAGGAAACTCCATCAAGATGTTCCTCGACGGTGTGCCTGTCCTGGCTCTGCAGAATTTCAACTGGAAGATCAAGAAAGGTAAAAAACCGTTGTTCGGAGCTGGATTCAAAACGGCGCATGGTGTGACCCGTAGCGCTCACAAGATCTACGAGATCGACTTTGAGATCAAGGAGATATTGATCAATTCAGCTATCAATGTGGCGCAGACTGCCAAGAATGCAGTCTTCCTGTCGACTTTCGAGGATTTTACCGATATCCGTAACGCGGTGATCATCATCATGTATCCGGGCGCGGCGGCTGTGCGTTCCAAGACTTTCACAGGGGTGGAGATTACCGACCAGGAGGGTGGCTTCTCCGATAGTGAGGATGCCGAACCGATCGGAATCAAATGCAGTGGCTTTGCGACCAAGGCAACCGGAATATTTTAACAACTAAGGAAACTTAAAATGAGTGAAACTCAAGAACTCAAAATAACCGATGAGATCATCAATGACCTGAAAGAACGCTACAAGGGATTTCCGCTCTTTCAGATAACGGACAGTGTGAGCGGTGATACTTTCATAATACGCGGCTCCAATTGGGATGAGTTTGCCCGTATTGGCAATGTCCAACCAGGTAAAGAGAATCGTGTTCCGTTGAACATGGTCAAGGCTTATGTGGTATGGCCGGAGATCGATCAACAGGACATCGAGTACAACAGTTCCGGTAACTGGCAGCCTGGAAGGATCGTGGCTTTGGCTGAGCAGATTCAGGAAGTGCTTGGTTATAACAAGGCTTTTGCCGTAAAAAAGTTGTAGGCGAGGTCAAACGTGAACTGTCTAAAAACTGGTTTAAGCAAATGCGCGCGGTGATCTGTAAGACCTTTCCAGCTTATACCTTCGAGATGATCGACCAGATGTCATTACAGAGCGTGATCGAGATTTATACTTCGGCGGAATGGATGGCTGAGGAGGAGAAACGATTGGTTGATAAAGCCTCGAGGAAACATCGGTGAGCATGCTTCAGGGATTCACCCAGGGAATCAATATCCGCATTATCGGATCATCAAACCTTAAGGGAACGATGTCGGACGCGGTCTCGCAGATGGATCGGTTCAAAGCATCTGCCAAGAACCTGATGAAGGTCGGTGGCTGGATGCTGGGCATCGGTACTGCCATGCTCGGTTTTGCCGGATTGACGGTTGCTTCCACTAATGCCACGACTAAAGCGCTGGGCGAGATGGCATCGCTCGGTTTCAAGGATCTGAAGTCTCTCGAACGGGCAGCTAAGGAGTTTTCTAACCAGTTTGCTGACATCACCAAATCAGATTTTATCGCAGCTGCTTATGACATCAAGTCCGGCATCGCATCGCTGTCGGACACTGCTGTTGGAGAGTTCACCAAGATTGCAGCCTTGACCGCCAAAGCGACTAAGGCGAGTGTATCTGAAATGACCTCGCTCTTTGCCACCGGCTATGGAATTTTCAAGGACTTTTACGGCAATCTTTCAGACTTCGATTTTGGCGAGTTGTTTTCTGGAGGGATATCTGCAGCGGTAAGAGCTTTCAAAACCACAGGTCCGGAGATGGCAGCAGCAATTTCTAACATCGGAGCGATGGCGACATCAGCATTAGTTCCATTGGAAGAACAACTCTCAGTACTCGGCATGCTGCAGGCGACCATGTCCGGCGCTGAAGCTGGAACGAGATACCGTGCTTTCATTAAATCTGCTGCAGAAGCTGGTGAACAGATGGGAATCAGTTTCATGGATGCGAATAACAACCTGCTGCCGATCCCGAATATCCTGGAACGAATTCGCGGCAAATACGGCGAGACGGTAGATGCGGTTGAGAAGATGGAAATGATGAAGGCTTTCGGACGGATCGAGGCGTTAACGGTCGTTGACTTGCTCATGCCGAAGATCGATGCCCTGAAAGGAAATATCTCCGATCTGGGTAACGCGATGCGAGGTGGGACAGCGACGACACTCGAGATGGCGACAGCCATGAATGTTGAACTGGGCGCTGTATTCGGACTGTTGAAACAGCGCGTCCATAACACCTTCGAGGTGTTGGGTAAGGCAATTCTACCGGTTGTTTTACCCACGATTAATGCGGTGTCCCGGGCGGCATTGGCTTTTCAGAAATGGACGGAATCCCATCCACATTTACTGAAGCTCGGCATGGGTGTGATGCTGATCGGTGGCGCTCTGATTGGGATTATCGGAAGTATGGCGCTGTTCGGTGGAATGTTACAATTCTCA
>CAYSUA010000394.1:0-6105 GCA_964433795.1 uncultured Desulfobacteraceae bacterium
GAGAGAATTGATGCGATTCCCTCTTTCTCAGCCTCTTTGGGATACTGAATTCTAGGGTCATCGGACACGTCAGAAATGGCCACCGGGCCATCCTTCAATGACTGGGAAATAGAGCGCATGGCACTGATGGGACCCTTATAGATATATTCATCACTCAATCCGTATGAAGCGCCGAGCTCCAGCTCATCAGTTTTACGATTAATAATAAATAAGGCGCATCCCTTGACATCCAGTGCCTTTTTAATGCTTTCTACCGTCAACAAAATTACTTCTTCCGGATCTTTCGAATGGGAGATGACGTTGGTGATTTTAAGTAATGTTTCGTAATTGATGAGTTGCTTCTTCATGATTTCCTCCTTTCGTTACATTAATGTTCCGATGGGAGTTCAAAACAGCAAACCCATTACCGCAGAACAGGGCCGTGCTTTACAAAATGAGAAGCGTCGAAATGAGGAGAATGCAAGCCGGGCATTCGCAGAGAATCATTAGAGACCGAGATTCCACATCAGGAATTTCGGAATCTTTCACTCAAACGTAATACAGGATGGATACCAACTAGTATATGAAATTCTATGTAGTATTTAAGGGGGATTGTATAATCCCGAGGACAGATGGTCAAGGGAAAAAGGATTTCGGATGATCAATGTTGCAACCGAATACCATCGATGGTAGGGATTTGAACATTTGAATCGATTAAAGCGAGGAGACACGAAACAGATGGCAAATCAGATTAAAGAATTGCTTCAAATGCTTCGCTCCGGAGGAGCACCCAAAGGGATGGCCGCTCTTCACAGTGTGGACGATGTCCGTCGATATGCAAAAAAAAGGTTGCCGAAGGTGATCTACGATTTTATTTACGGCGGGTCCAACGATGAAACGACCCTGGCGGCAAATCGCGATGATTTTTCAAAAATCACGTTTCGACCCCGTATGCTTACCGACGTAACTCACCGGTATATAAGGACAAAAGTCGCGGGGATCGATCTCGATTTTCCGGTAATGGTATCACCGGCCGGTCTTCTTCGCGTGGCGCATACGGAAGGTGAGCTGGCCATTGCGCGGACTGCCGGAAAAACCGGAGTGGTTTTTGTCGTAAGCACCGCGGCCAGCTGGTCCATAGAAGAGATAGCCGAAGCGGCAACCGGACCCCTGTGGTTTCAGCTGTATCTGTGGCGGGACCGGGACATCATGAAATCATTGGTGGAGCGCGCCGCAAAGGCCGGATATCAAGCCCTGATGGTAACCGTAGATCTTCAAGTGGTGGGCAAACGGGAACGAGATCTTAGAAACGGGCTGTCTATTCCACCGAAGATCACCTTAAAGAGTGCGCTGGATTCGGTGAGACATCCTCGCTGGCTTCTTGATTTGATCAAAGGTCCGCCGGTCGCCCTCCGAAATTTTGCAGGGGTTGTCGAAGGCGATGACACCATATCCCACAGTGACTTTTTCAATCAGCATCTGATCAACCCGTCGGCAAACTGGGAAGACCTTCAATGGGTGAAGGAAATGTGGAAAGGCCCGCTGCTGGTCAAAGGCATTGTTACACCGGAAGATGCTTTAAAAGCTGTGGATCTAGGTGTTGACGGAATCGTGGTTTCCAATCATGGCGGGCGCCAGTTGGATGGTCTGCCCGGTGCCCTCCGATCCATGGTGGATATTGTCGATGCGGTGGGGAATCGAACGGATATCATTCTAGACGGCGGAATCCGTCGGGGATCCGATGTGGTCAAGGCTATCTCTCTGGGTGCTAAGGCGGTAATGACCGGTCGAAGCTGGATCTGGGGACTTGCCGCTGCCGGGCAAGCGGGTGTGGAGCGGGTTCATGAAATCTTCGCCCAGGAAATCGATCAGACCCTGGCGCTTCTGGGAAGGACCCGCCTCGATGAAATCGATGCCTCCGCGGTAAACCTGCCGGAATCGTGGATGACATCACGGAAGGAGCGCTGAAAAATGGCATTGCCGTATGATCTGATTTTAAAAGGCGGTCGGGTGATCGATCCGGTGAATGAGAAAGACGGTATACTGGACGTGGCAATTGCCGATGGCCGGATTGCCGACATTGCCGAGGATATCGATCCGACCATGGCCGGAGAATGTTTTGAAGTAAAAGACAAGTACGTCATTCCCGGAATCATAGACTCACATGTGCATGCGTCTCCCTGGATTGGGGGCCGGTTTGCACACAAGATGATGGCCCGGGCCGGTGTCACAACGGCACTGGACATGTCCGGTCCTGTGGAAGGGGTGCTTGAGACTGCCCGGGACTACGGGGCCGGACTCAACATCGCATCGATTCAATACGTCCGTCCCGGAGATACGGTCAAAGGGCCGGACCCGGATAACGCCGAATTGAAAGCCGTGCTCGAAACCGCACTCCGCCAGGGCGGTATCGGGTTGAAACTCTTAGGCGGCCATTATCCGCTCACGCCAGAGGCTACGGCAAGAACCATTGAAATTGCATCCCAATACGGCGCATACATTGCCTTTCATGCCGGAACCCAGACTTCCAAGTCCGACCTGGAGGGCTTCAAACAAGCTGTGGAACTGGCGCAGAATCACCCATTGCATATTGCCCATATCAACAGCTACTGCCGCGGATTGATCAAGCCCTATATGATCGAAACCGAAGAAGCCATCGAGATGCTGGAAGCACATCGCAATATCTGTTCAGAGTCCTACCTGTCGCCGCTCAATGGTACCAGCGCCAATTGTACGGACGGCGTTCCTGATAGCATTGCTACTAGGACCATATTGGAAAAAGGCGGCTTTTCCGCAACGGACCAGGGAATGGAAGAGGCTGTATTGGCCGGTTATGCTCAGATTAATGTGGAATCCGGGGGGCAGGTGGCATTGGCCACCGGTCAATCCGCTGTGGATTATTGGCGAAAGCATGGGACGGACACCGTGGTGAGTTTCAACGCCAATCCTCCGGAACCGAGAATCCGCCTGATCACCGCCAAGCGGAAATCGGGCGCGTTTCTGGTGGACTGTATCAGCACCGACGGCGGTGGTATTCCGAGAAACGTCATCGTGTCCATGGGATTGTCCCTGGTAAAACTGCAGGCATTGAGCATCCAGGAGTTTGTCATCAAGACCAGTCGAAACCCTGCAAAAATGATGGGCCTGAGCAACAAAGGCCATTTAAGCATCGGAGCGGATGCGGATATTACGGTTCTCGATTTTCAAAAGCAGGCCCCGTTGATGGGCATCAGCAACGGCAAGGTCATCATGTACAAGGGCTATGTCTGCGGAAGAGGGGTCCGCTTCATCACAACACCCGCAGGCAAGGAAAGTGTCGAAGCCGCAGGGGTTGATTCGCTTGTGGTCGATCCCGAAACGACGCCGTTCTTGAGGAGATTCTGATTTTGTAAGTTTCTCTTTAAATTTAATAGGAGGCCGTACAGACTCCTCTATTTATCTAAACATTCCATAGAAAGCCCAGCACTATATCTTACGGTGCGACCATTTTTCAATTTCAGAACGTATCCCTCGCAAAGAAACTGAATATGTGTTGGATATCTGATATCTTTGAGCTGTCTTATTTTTGCATAATATGGAAAGAAATTCCAAGTTTCAAAGAGTATTATTTCTAAATCATATTATTCTCGTATCAAAGGGTTGACGATATCTTTGATACTAAATAGCTATCACAGGATATTGAGCTGAATCTACGATATGGAGTTCTCTCGACTATCGATATGATACGTTGGCTTTAAGAAAAATCGGGCATTAACAGACCGGGCTTCTCTCCAATTCGCTTAGCAACTTATATTTTATGGAAAACAATACGACCGGAAAGCTGTTTTTTCTTGCAGAGGACATAGCAGATGCTATAGTGTTTTCACACGAATCGGCACACGCTCATATGTCCAAAACTTTCAGGCCGCCGTCCGAGCGGCTGAGGCTATCAAATGACCCGACAACTTGCAAACTTTCCGGAACAGGTCAAAGAGGTAAGACGGCAGCTTGGGCTTTCCCAGGAAGATCTGGCCCATGCCCTGGGGGTGAGCTTTTCCACGATCAACCGCTGGGAGAATGGCAAGACGGCTCCGTCGAAGCTGGCTTTCAAACAATTTACGGATTTCTGTACGGCGAACGCTCAAAGCGGCAAGCTGGACCTCAATAAAAAGGATGTGGCTTCATGACGCCTCCCAATTTTCAGCAGCTCTCTAATTTTATCTGGTCGGTTGCCGATCTTCTGCGCGGCCCCTACCGGCCGCCGCAATACGAACGGGTGATGCTTCCGTTGACTGTGTTGCGCCGATTTGACTGGGTGCTGGAGCCGACCAAGGATGCGGTGTTGAAAAAGCATGCGGAACTTGAGGCCAAAAACACCGAGCTGAAAAAAAGAAAAAGGGAGCCGATCAGTATTGATCCCATCCTCAACAATTTAGCCAGGGATGAAGACGGCAATCCCCTCGGTTTCCACAACCATAGCAAACTTGATTTCCGCAAACTCAAGGGCGACCCGGACAATATTGTTCAACACATTGAGCAATACATCGATGGTTTTTCCGAGAACATCCGTAAAATTTTCGATAGATTTGAATTCCACGCAGAAATCGAAAAGCTTGCTGAGGCCAACCGCCTCTATCAGGTAGTTGCCCAGTTCGCCGAAATGGACTTGCATCCCAAGCGGGTGGACAACATCACCATGGGGCTGGTGTTCGAAGATTTGATCCGGCGTTTCAACGAGGCGGCAAATGAAACGGCCGGCGACCACTTCACCCCGCGGGAGGTGATCCGCCTCATGGTCAACCTGCTGCTGGAGCCCGACACCAACGTGCTCACCCAGGAAGGCATCATCGTCACCATATGCGACCCGGCCTGCGGAACCGGCGGCATGCTGGCGGAGAGCCAAAACTGGATTCGCGCCCATAACGAGCAGGCCACGGTCAAAGTATACGGCCAGGATTATAACCCGCGCTCCTATGCCGTGGCCGCCTCCGACCTGCTCATCAAGGGCCATCGCGATAGCCGCATCGAATATGGAAACACCCTGACCAATGACCCGTTTCCGGACATGCGTTTCGACTACCTGCTGGCCAATCCGCCTTTCGGCGTGGATTGGAAAGGCGAAAAGAAAGAGATCGACCGCTGGCCCAACTTTCGCGGTTACAACGGCAAGCTTCCCCGCGTCAATGACGGCGCGCTGCTGTTTCTGATCCATATGATATCCAAGTACCAGCCCTGGCAGACCGCCAACCGCAATAAACCCGGTTCGCGCATCGCCATCGTCTTTAACGGATCGCCCCTGTTCACCGGCGGCGCCGGCAGCGGTGAGAGCGAAATCCGCCGTTGGATCATCGAAAATGACTGGTTGGAGGCCATTGTCGCCTTGCCGGAACAGATGTTTTACAACACCGGCATCGGCACCTTCGTCTGGGTGCTCAGCAACCGCAAACAAGAGCACCGCAAGGGCAAGATCCAGTTGATAGATGCCCGTGAACGCTGGATGCCCATGAAAAGAAGCCTTGGCAACAAACGCCGCTATCTGGATGAGGCTGCCATTTCCGTTATAACCCGCGAACATGGCGCGCTGGGTGATTCCAAAACCAGCAAGATATTCGACAATACTGATTTCGGCTATCGGCGCGTCGCCATCCATCGCCCGCATCGCCTCCGTTTTCAGATTACCCGGGAAGCAAAGGAACGTTTTCTCGACACCTGTCCCGAACTGCTCGACGCCGTTCTGGCCGTGGAAGAGGTGTTTGGCGCAGAGCCTTTTTTCGATTGGAACAAAGTGTGGGAAAAGGTGCAGAAGATCGTCAAGGCCCTGCCGGATGACGTGGAAGGCTGGACCAAGGGCGCCAAGGGCACTGCCCAGAAAAAACTGTTCCGCGACGTGTTCAACGAGGTTGATCCCGAGGCCAATCCAGTCATTGCCAAGCATCAAAAAATGGAAGCCCTGAACGAGGCCGCCCTGTTCCCTGGCCAAACCTTGCCCAAACTGAAACCTGCCGAGTTAAATGCCCTGCTGGGCCTACACGCAAACGGCAAGGGCAGACACATTGAATACGAACCCGACCCGGCCCTAAAGGACTTTGAAAACATCCCCCTCAAGGAAGGCATCGTCAGCTACTTTCTGCGCGAAGTGCGGCCATA
>CAYSUA010000395.1:0-6092 GCA_964433795.1 uncultured Desulfobacteraceae bacterium
TCTCCAGTCTTGAGAAACTAACGGAAGGAATCGATCCTGATAAAATCAACCGTGCTGTTTTAAGCACGACTTTGACCACCAACGCCATCGTGCAGGGCAATATCCCACCTGTGGGAATGATCGTTTCCGGGGGGCCCGGTATCGATCCTGAATGGTATCGAACCAATGAACATTATTATATCGTTTCCGGTTCAATGGACCATCGAGGCAGAGAAATACAACCGGTAAATCCTGAGGAAATCAAGGCAATCGGAAGTCGCTTAAATGCCGAAGGAATCAGGCAGGTGGGGATCGTGAGCAAGTTTTCAATCCGGAATCCGGCCCATGAATTCGAAATTGCAGAAATTCTAAAAGATTCAATTGATAAAATATTTCTGGGGCATCGCATATCCGGTAACCTTAATTTCCCGAGGCGGATTGCAACCACCTATTTGAATGCGGCTGTGTATCCCGTCCATAGAAAATTCTACTCGGCAGTAGACAAATCACTCGAAGCCAGGGGGCTTCATTTGCCCATCCGTATTCTTAAAGCGGACGGCGGTAACATGAAATTTGAGGCGTCCATGGACTTCCCCGGGCAAACGATCCTTTCAGGACCCGCAGCCAGCGTGATGGGCTCCATCGCATTTGCCGGTAAGGGTATCGACTGCATGGTGATGGACATTGGCGGCACCACCACAGATATGGCGATTTTAATTGACGGTGTGCCCTTGTTGGACCCGGTCGGCATTTCCCTTCATGGTTATAAAACCTTAATTCGATCTTTGGATACGAAATCCGTGGGGCTTGGCGGTGATAGCGAAGTGAAGGTGCTTGAAGGAGAACTATCTATCGGGCCCGAGCGCAGAGGTCCGGCAATGGCTTATGGGGGACCGGCTCCAACACCAACCGACGCACTGTTTGTCCTTGAAAAGGTGGAAAATGGCGATAGAGAAAAATCCGTTGAAGGGCTGAAACCCATAGCCGCCCGAATGGGTGTTTCCATTGAAGATGCAGCGCATCAAATATTTGATCGGACCTGCAGGATGATACTCGATGAAGCCAAGGCCATGATTCATCGTGTCAACAGCAAGCCTGTGTATACCATACACGAGCTTCATGAAGGGTATCGCGTGCGTCCAAGTGAAATTCTTGTATTGGGTGGCCCGGCCCCTTATTTTGCAAGTCATCTCGAAGCCATCTCCGATTTTAAAGCCCGGGTGGTGCCCCGCTGGAAAGTCGCCAATGCCATCGGCGCCGCTTTGGCTCGCACCACATGCGAGGTTACATTTTTTGCCGATACCGAACAACAGAAGGCTGCCGCCCCGGAGGAAGATTTCACGAAACGGATAAAGAAGAATTTTACCGGCAAGGATGCAGTAAAGCAGGCCTTGAAATTGCTCAAAGACAAGGCACTCAGTAGGGGAGCAAATCCCGATCACCTGGAAACCGAAATCATAGAAGAAATGCAGTTCAACATGGTTCGAGGATTTTACACCACGGGCAAAAACATACGGGTTCGGGTCCAGGTCAAACCCGGCTTGATTCACGGCTATGACACCTTGATCGAAAAGATGGCAACGGCTACCGACACTTGAAATCGTCATGTTAAAAGCACAACATAAAACCGGATTGGTCTTTTTTCCTGCCTTTGATTGGGCAATCGACGCCACTCATCCTGAAAGGGAAGAGCGACTTCTCTATACCCAGGATCAGGTTTTTGAAGAAGGTCTTCTGGATATCGAAGGCATTACCGAGTTTAAGCCTGATTTGGTTACCATCCAGGATGTACAGCGAACTCATTTTTGCGTGCCGGATCTTTGGGCCGTCATGACCGAATCCCATTTTATCAGTGCCGGAGGAGCAAAAACCATCGGAATGGCGGTGCTCGACAAGAAAATCGATCGCGGTTTTGCCCTGGTTCGACCGCCCGGCCATCACGCCATGCGGGTCGTACACGGTGCCCGTGGTTTCTGCAACGTCAACATCGAAGCCATAATGATCGAATATCTTCGGCAGGCATACGGTATCGACAAAGTGGCCATTGTGGATACGGATTGCCATCATGGCGACGGCACGCAAGATATATACTGGCACGACCCGGACACCCTATTTATTTCCATTCACCAGGACGGTCGAACCCTGTACCCCGGATCGGGCTTTCCCAAGGAAAGGGGTGGGCCGACGAGCTATGGAACCACCATCAACATCCCTTTGCCGCCGTATACGTCTGAAAGCGGCTTTTTAAGGGTAACGGAAGAAATCGTTTGTCCGATTCTGGATGAATTCAAACCGGATATCATCATAAATTCGGCCGGTCAGGATAATCATTATTCGGATCCCATAACCCACATGAACTTTTCCGCCCAGGGTTATGCAAACCTGACATCCATTCTAAAGCCGGATATTGCAGTGCTGGAAGGCGGGTATTCCATTGAAGGCGCGCTGCCCTATGTGAATGTCGGGATCATACTGGCATTAGCCGGCATCGATTACAGCAAGGTCAAAGAGCCGGATTACGATCCGGTAAAGATCCAGCAAAAACCGGAAATCGACCGCTGGGTAGATGATATTAAAAAAATTACACTGGAAAACTGGGAGAAAAGAAACGAGACCAAAGATCCGGAACTCATCGAAAAGGGGTTTGACGATCGCTCCCGCAATATTTTTTACGATACCGACAATCTGTCCGAAACACAGAAAGAAAACATCCGTATTTGCCCGGATTGCAGCGGCGCCCTGCAAATCGATTCATCGTCGGACCGAGGCTTCCATATTCTGGCTGTTCACATTCCCCGAAAGGCATGCAACGCTTGTCAAAATCTCGGACAGGAGTGGTATGATGCCGCCCAAAAGGGGGGTTATGATTTTGCCTTCCTGCAGAACCGCGTCGAAGATAAATATCTCCAATGGAAAAAAGAATAACTTGTTCGTATAGGAATTTCTTTTTGTCTGCATATATCTGCGAAAATCTGCGTCCTATTTCAAATCAAGCCATCTGCCTGGAAATCCACTCCGCATAGTGCTTAACGCCATCTTCTAAACTGTACTTCGACGCGTAACCGAATTCCTCTTGAGCCCTTGTAATGTCAAGCGCCTTGCACCGTGGCATGAGGGTGCCGGGACCTATTTCGACCGCTACCGGAAACCGGGAATGCTTCTGAGAAAGCGCAGCCGCTTCACCCACGCTGCGGGGGATTCCGGTGGCAATATTGTAAATTTTATGTTTTGGATTTGAGGCTTGATACAGGAGCACCGTTCCCCGGGCAGCATCTTCCACATGGGTAAAGTCGATTTCCTGATCGGCCCCTTTATCGGCTTTCAATCCTTGAAGGCCCTCCAAAGCCCCGAAGGAAAGCTGGTATAGCTGGATAAAGTTAGAGGGGAATTTTCCCGGCCCGTACAGAAAGTATACCCTTGAAACTCTGAAATCGATGCCGAAGCTGTTTCCGTATTGAAGGCCGAGGTATTCGGCAGAAATCTTGGTTGCGCTGTATAAATCCACAGGATCGGGATGATATCCGTCTTCGGTGGCGATTCCCTCGGCCGCTCCATAAACGGCTCCGGTGCTGGTGTAGAGAACTTTTTCAATCTCGAAAAGACGTGCGATCTCCAGCATGTTCAACATCCCGCCGATATTCAGACTTACATTCCGGTGAGGGTTTAGCGGCACATTGGGCCCCATGATTCCAACCGTGTGAATGATGCCGTCAATATCGCCGCCATGGTCCTGAAACACCTTTGTTAAAAACGGCAAATCCATGACATCCCCTCTGATGAATCGGAGATGGGTGGATACTTCGCTTAGATAATCGGGGGCTACCGGATTCGTATCCAGAAGAATGATATCCTCCCCTTCCCGGGCCAGAAGATAAGCCATCCAGGATGCAATATGCCCGTGACCACCGGTGATCAACGTCGCCATCTCAATCCTCCTCATCTTCGTATTAAATTAGGGATATATCGGATTTTCTAAAACCCGCATATCATGCCCGGGTAAAATCGGTGCACCGATTTCATCCATCCGATCAAAACTCCTGTAATAGGCAAACAGATCGGTATGCACGCCATGGGGAATGTGATTTACGGACCCTATACCATCCCAGTTTTCATATAAGGGCACACAATCGCCGGCAATGAGATACGGACCTTTTTGGGTTTCAACCAGAACCCCCTGAAACCCGGGCGTATGCCCCGGCAGATGAAGGAGGGTGATGCCCGGTACAAGCTCTTTGTCGCCACGAATGGTTACAAATTGGGACATGGTATCCAACCACAGCGGTGAAGTTCCGATGGAAAACGATTCATAAGGAACGCCCTGAATCGGCAAGGGGCAAATAGCGTATCGCATTTCTTCTTCCTGAAGAACAAATTCCGCGCTTTTAAAGATGTGATTGTTTCCGCAATGATCCCAATGCAAGTGCGTCATGATGACCAGATCAACACCTTCCGGGTCCCATCCCAAATTTTTCAAAGCTTTATCCGGGCGTTGCCTTTCGGATTGATCGATCTCCCTGTGGTACTCAAGAGCCCTTTGCGGATTGCCGGGACCGGTATCAACGATGATCCGCTCATTGCCTCCCTCGATTGCCCACATGAGAATGGGCGACCGAATGACTTCGCCAAACCCGTGCATATAGGCCAGCACCGGCTTTGCAATTTCCTTAAAGTGGCCGGAATCGATGGGTCGAATCGTATATGTTGCCATGTTCATCACCTCCTGTTACATAAATCCTACTAAACGGCAGACTAATTTCCGAGAAATTTCCTCTTCCATTCAGAGTATCTGTTAATATACGCTGAGCGGAAGAGAGTTTCAAGACAGATGATCTCCTGTACAGATCAAGTTCAATAGGACGTTGAACCGTTTAACCTGTGTATTATTAAAATTTGTTAAATAGTATTTTACGGAAGGAGAAACATGAAGATACTTGTGCTACCTGGTGACGGGATCGGAGAAGAAATTACTAAGGCCACCATGAACGTTCTGGAGATCGTCAATGAACGGTTCACCCTGGGACTTGAGTTCTACTTCAAAGACATCGGCTTTGCTTCTTTAGAAAAAACCGGTACGACCCTCCCGGATGGGGTGTTGGAGGAGGCAAAGCGATCCGACGGAATCATACTCGGCCCCATATCCCATCTGGACTATCCGCCCCGGGATCAAGGCGGGGTGAATGTATCTGCAGCATTTCGGGTAAAACTCGATCTTTATGCCAACATCAGGCCGGCCCGGACACGTCCGGGGCTTCCGGGTACCCACGGAGAAATGGATCTTGTGATCATGCGGGAATGCACCGAAGGGTTCTACAGTGACCGAAACATGGTGGCCGGCACCGGCGAATTCATGCCGACCAACGATATGGCCATGTCCGTGCGGAAGATCACCGCCTTTGCATGCGAACGCATCACTCGCCGATCCTTTGAATTGGCTCGCACCCGCCGCAAGAAAGTAACGGCAATCCACAAAGCTAACTGTATGATCTTAACCGACGGTTTGTTCCTGCGGGAAGTGCGTAAGGTTGCTCAGGAATTTCCGGATGTGGAACTCGATGAAATCATCATCGATGCCATGACCGCCCATCTGGTCCGAACTCCCGAAAGATTCGACGTGGTGGTGGCAACAAATTTCTATGGCGACATCCTCTCCGATCTCGCTTCCGAACTATCCGGGAGCCTGGGCCTGGCCGGATCCATCAACGCCGGTGACAACCTCGCGGCTGCCCAGGCACAACACGGCTCTGCTCCGGATATTGCAGGTCAGGACAAGGCCAATCCGACGTCATTGATTCTCTCTGCCGCCATGCTGCTAAACTGGCTGGGCGCCCGGCACAATAACAAAGCTTTCAATGATGCCGCCGCTGCCATTGACACTGCAATCGATGCGGTTCTTGCAGATCCGGACAAACGAACCGCCGACCTGGGCGGCCCGCTGGGCACTCAGGCGTTTGCTGTGGTGGTTGCCGAAGCATTGAAGAATTGAACTCTATTGATTTAAATTCATATATTTCCTAAGCTCGAGTTAGTACCTATATTTCAAAATCCCGTCATGTTTGCATAGGATTTTGGTTCTGGCTTATCAAAATTAGGTTGAGGATATTGTTTTCAATTCC
>CAYSUA010000396.1:0-2703 GCA_964433795.1 uncultured Desulfobacteraceae bacterium
TGATATCAAAAGAAATCGATCGGATCGTAATGGTCGTCAAGTCCGGTGGTACTGATAAAGGGGCCTTTAATCGTACGCTGTTGGCTTTACAAAATGTTGAAGCACCGCTAGGCGGAATCGTAATGAACGCCGTAACCTCGAAGAATTCATATGGTTCATACTACTATTATTACCAATACTACCACTATTACAGTGATTCTAAAAAATGACATTGCTTTTTGGTCCCTAATTTGTTGATAAATTAGCTTAGTTTGTAATTGCTGACCCCCTATAATACTGGATATCTTTCTTGACAGTATTACTGGAATATCATTTTGTAACTAAATATTGCGGGAAAAGAAAATGAAAACAGCTTTAGTTTGTGGTGCAGGTGGATTTATTGGAAACCACCTTGTCAAAAGATTGAAAAATGAAGGATATTGGGTGCGTGGTGTTGACTTGAAATATCCTCAGTATTCTACAACAAATGCTGATGATTTTGTAATAGGTGATTTACGAGATCAATTATTAGTAAAAAGAATTATTGACCAGGGTTTCGATGAAATTTATCAATTGGCTGCTGATATGGGTGGAGCAGGATTTGTTTTTACTGGAGAGAATGATGCGGACATAATGCACAATTCCGGATTAATAAATATGAATGTTTTAGACGAATCATATAAGCGCAATGTTAAAAAAATATTTTATTCGTCTTCAGCCTGCATGTACCCGGAATACAATCAGCTTGATGCTGAGAATCCAAAAACAGCGGAAGATTCAGCTTATCCTGCAAATCCAGATTCGGAATACGGTTGGGAAAAGCTATTCAGTGAACATCTTTATTTGGCTTATGCTAAAAATAAAGGAATGAATGTCCGTATTGCCAGATTTCATAATATTTTCGGGCCGTTGGGTTCTTGGAATGATGGTAGGGAAAAGGCACCAGCAGCGTTTTGTCGCAAGGTAGCGGAGGCCTCTGATGGCGGTGAAATAGAAATGTGGGGTGATGGTGAGCAAACAAGATCGTTTTTATATATTGATGAATGTTTAGAAGGTGTTAGAAGATTAATGGAGTCTGATTTCCAAGGTCCGGTCAATATTGGATCTGAAGAAATGGTGACAATAAATAGGCTAGTAGAGATAGTAATGGAGATTACTGGGAAAAAACTTTCTATTAAACATATCCCTGGGCCATTAGGTGTTAGAGGGAGAAATTCTGATAATAAGTTGATCAAAAAGGTGTTGGGTTGGGAACCTAATTATCCATTAATTAAGGGTTTGAAAAATACTTACAATTGGATATTGACTCAAGTAAACCAAGCCGAACGTCAATCGAGTTTTGTAAGATAATTAATAGATAAAATATAATCCATAAACCTTTTAAAATAATATGAATAAACTCGTTGATATCGAGTATTTAAAAAATACTTTTGGCAATACTAGACAAAATAAAGTTATTGTTCAATGCCATGGTGTATTTGATCTGTTGCATGTTGGACATATAAGGTATTTCCAGGAAGCAAAATCAAAGGGCGACATTTTAGTTGTTACTATTACTCCGGATCGGTTTGTTAATAAGGGCCCTGGCCGGCCAGTGTTCAATGAAAAATTGCGTGCCGAGGCCATAAGTGCTTTAGATATAGTTGACTATGTTGCGATTAATGAATGGCCAACAGCGGTTGAGGTTATAAAGGTTATTAAACCAGATTTATATGTAAAAGGACCGGATTACCAGGAAACGGAAGCGGATATAACCGGTAATATCCGATTGGAAGAACGAGCAGTAAAATCAGTTGGTGGTGAGATAGCCTTTACAACCGGTGTTACTTTCAGTTCATCCACTTTAATAAACCAGGAGCTATCGGTTTTAAACAAAGAACAAAAAGATTATATCGAACGATTGAAACAGAAATATTCGTTTGATCAGATAACGAAATTCATTGATAGATTAAAAAAATTAAAGGTATTACTGGTTGGTGAGTCAATAATCGATGAATATGTATTTTGTAATGCGGTCGGGAAATCCGGCAAAGAACCGGTATTAGTTACTCAAAGGAAAGGATCAGAAAAATATCCCGGTGGTATACTTGCAATTGCCAATCATATTACTGATTTCTGTAAAGAAGGATATGTTTACTCTTGTTTAGGTGATCGAAACGATCACCGGAAATTTATCATAGAACATTTAGCAGCTGGCATTAATTACAATTTCCTGGTAAAGACAGATTCGCCAACAATTATTAAAACACGATACGTGGATAGTTATTCAAACACTAAAGTATTTGGTGTATATGATATAAATGATGATCCTCTCAATACTGAGGATGAAGCAAAATTCTGTAATGGACTTGAGAAAATATTACCGCAATTCGATCTGGTTATCACAGCAGATTACGGTCATGGAATAATTACTGAAAAAGTTGTAAAGTTAGTCCAGAAGAAATCAAGATATCTTGCGGTGAATACACAGTTAAACTCATTTAATCTTGGATACCACAGCATTTCAAAATATACCAAAACTGATTATGTATGTGTTCATGAAGGTGAGTTACGTCATGACTATCGCAATAGAACTGATAAAGTAGAGTCATTGGTAGTTGACCTATCAAACAAACTGAATGCAGATACTATTACAATTACTAGGGGTGTTCACGGGTCTTTGGGATATAACAGAAACAAATTTACTAAATGATCCGTTACGAATATTAAGATGTTTTCGATTTC
>CAYSUA010000396.1:2713-4616 GCA_964433795.1 uncultured Desulfobacteraceae bacterium
CTTGGGTCTCTTGGATATAATAAAAACAAATTTATTGAATGCCCAGCCTTCGCTGAAAAAATAGTTGACAGGGTTGGAGCCGGTGATTCACTGTTTGCACTGACATCCATGTGTTTTGCAGCTGGTGTACCAGATGATATAGCTTTATTTGTTGGTAATTTGGCAGCAGCGGAAAAAATCACTTATTATGGCAATAAATTCAGGATGGAAAAAATAAATCTCATTAAATCAATTAATTCACTGCTAAAATGAAATGATTACTGTTATGGACAAAAAGTTTCTTGAGAAATACTTTACTGACTTTATTGATCTATTACTCAATAACAAGAAATCTATGTCGAGTATTGTTGAGATTAAGGATATATTGTTAGAAACTACAAAAAAGGGAAATAAGGTAGTAATTGTAGGTAATGGTGCGAGCGCAGCTATGGCTAGCCATGTTTCGGTGGACCTGACTAAAAACGCAGGAGTATGCTGTATCAATTTTAATGAAGCAGATTTGATCACTTGCTTTGCTAATGATTATGGTTATGAGCACTGGGTCGAAAAGGCTGTTCATTTTTTTGGTACTGAAGGTGATGTTTTAATAGCCATATCATCGAGCGGTCAATCAGAGAATATCCTTAATGGATGCAGAGCGGCTAGGAAAAAGCACTTCTCAAAAGTCATTACACTATCTGGTTTCGATGCAAATAATCCTTTAAGGGAAATGGGTGATATAAACTTGTGGGTCGATAGCAGAGCCTATAATCATGTGGAATCTATTCACCAACTGTGGTTGCTGGCAGTTGTAGATCTCATAATTGGGAAAATGGTATATTCTGCGAATCCCTCCGATGTCTAATAAAATTGCGGTCATTGGCTCCAATTCATTTTCTGGGGCTCATTTCATAAAGCACTGTCTTGACGTTGACGATCAAGTTGCCGGTATTAGCCGATCGCCCGAGCCACATTCGGTTTTCCTGCCTTACCAGAATAGCCCGCAAAAACATTTTACCTTTTACCAACTAGATTTGAATCATGACCTAGATAAAATCATATCGGTTTTAAAGAAATGGAAGCCGGATTATATTGTTAACTTTGCAGCTCAAGGAATGGTTGCTGAAAGCTGGCATAACCCGGAACATTGGTATCAGACCAATGTTGTGGCTACTATAAAACTGCATGATAAACTGCGCAAGCTTGACTGGCTCCAGAAATACGTTCATATTTCAACCCCAGAGGTCTATGGTGATTGTTCAGGACTGATCGGAGAAAATACAAATTACAATCCCAGCACACCTTATGCTGTATCACGAGCTGCAACTGATATGAGTCTGATGACCTTCACGCAAGTCTATAATTTCCCCGTTGTTTTCACACGAGCGGTAAATGTATTTGGACCTGGTCAACAACTATATCGGATAATTCCCAGAACTATCTTGTTTTTTTTAATTGGGAAAAAATTGCAATTGCATGGCGGTGGACATTCAGTTCGTTCATTTATTCATATCGAGGACGTGGTACATGGGACATATCGGGTTATGTTAGATGCAAGCCCAGGAAAGATTTTCCACTTCTCAACGTCCGAAAATATAAAAATCCGGGACTTGGTAAAAATGATCGCCGAACAAATGGAGATTTCTTTCGAGAATCAGGTTGAAATTTCAGCGGATCGTCCAGGGAAGGATAGTGCTTATTTACTTGATAGCACTAAAGCAAGGGAAGAACTGGGTTGGAAACCTAAAATAGATTTGGAGAATGGTATTGCCGATACAATTGCCTGGGTTACTGATAATCTTGATATTCTCAGATCCCAATCATTTAATTACATACATAAACCATAGGCAAGAAAGAATATGCATATTTTAGTCACTGGCGGTTGCGGATATGTGGGAACAAAGCTTACAAATTGTTTGCTGGA
>CAYSUA010000396.1:4626-6081 GCA_964433795.1 uncultured Desulfobacteraceae bacterium
TACAGTAGTTGATATACAATGGTTTGGTAACTATTTAAAAGCGCATAAAAACTTATCGATTATAAAAGCCGATATTAGAGGCATTGACAATATTCCAATGTCTGGTGTTGATGTGATAATCCATCTGGCTAATATTGCTAATGACCCAACAGGAGATTTGTATTCTAAGCTGACATGGGAGGTGAACGTACTGGCCTCAATGCAACTGGTTGAAAAGGCCATTGCCCATGGGGTACGACAGTTCATCTATGCCAGTTCCGGTAGCGTTTATGGTGTGAAAGATGAGTTGCAGGTGACGGAGGAACTTTCACTGGTACCGATCAGCGACTATAATAAAACTAAGATGATTAGTGAACGGGTACTTATGAGTTATTCAGATCAGATCACCCTACAGTGTATACGCCCTGCTACCATCTGCGGTTATTCACCGCGAATGAGGCTGGATCTGAGTGTTAATTTGCTTACCATGCAAGCCCTATCCAGGCAAAGAATAACCGTGTTTGGTGGTAAGCAGGTTCGGCCCAATATCCATATTCAGGATATAATAGATGTATACCGACATTTTCTGAAGTTAGGGGCATCTGTAACTGGTGTTTTTAATGCTGGATTTGAAAACCATTCGATTATGGAAATTGCTGAGAAGGTAACCGAATTTGTACCCGCGGAAATTGTGGTTACTGAATCAAATGATCCTCGATCATACCGATTGAATTCCGATAAACTAGTAGCAACAGGGTTTAAGCCTAAGAATGGTGTTCATGGTGGAATTCAAGAAGTCATTGAAGCATTTGAATCTGGAATACTGATGGACGAAGATCAGTATTATAATATGAAAACAATGAAAAAAATGCTGTCCCAACTGTAAAAGGATAAGGAAGATAATATGGGAATAGAAGTTGATTTATTGGTGAATTATCCCAAGGCCAATCGCAATATAAAAGAACGGGGAGCGGAAAAAACCGAAGAGGATCGGAGTATTGCACGCCGATTTGGCAAAGAATTCTTTGACGGCGATCGCCGTCACGGCTACGGTGGTTACAATTATTTGCCCCGCTTCTGGCAGCCGGTGGTGCCTACTTTTCAGGAGCATTTCGGTCTGACCGGGAATAGCAGCCTGCTGGATGTAGGCTGCGGCAAAGGTTTCATGATGCACGACTTGGCGGAATTGATCCCCGGTATCACCGTGAATGGTATCGATATTTCCGAATACGCCATTGCCAATGTAATGGAAGATATGCAGCCCCACGTTCAGGTAGCCGATGCGAAAGAATTGCCGTTTGAAGACAATTCCTTTGATGTGGTTATTTCCATCAACACGGTACATAATCTGGAAGAAGACGAATGCGGGCAGGCGCTACAGGAAATTGAGCGTGTAAGTCGTGGAAAGAGTTTTATTACCGTAGATGCTTACCGGAATGATGAGGAAAAAGAGTTGATGCATGCCTGGAATCTTAC
>CAYSUA010000397.1:0-3786 GCA_964433795.1 uncultured Desulfobacteraceae bacterium
ATCGCGGCGCCCAACGCCGAAATCACGTAAAAGAGCCATTTGTGGATGGGCACTAACTAAAAGCTGCCAAAGTTCTTAAGTCCTAAAGATTTATCCAATAATTTACGAAATACAGAATACAACTGATAATATCCGGCCACTGTATGAAAAGGCCTTATAATTAAATGAACGGTAACGGTGTAACATATGGCTGCGACAAAACCGCTTGTTGTTGTAGAATCTCCCACTAAGGTAAGAACGATAAAGAAATATCTCGGCAACGAATATAATGTTGCGGCAACCGTCGGACATATCAAGGATCTTCCTCCAAAGGAGATAGGTATCGATATTGAATCCGGATTCAAACCGAAATATCGAACCATTCCGGGAAAGAAAAAAGTAATCACCTCATTGAAACGGTCTGCTGAAAAAGCAGAGGACGTCTATCTGGCACCGGACCCCGACCGGGAAGGGGAGGCCATCGCCTGGCATACGGCAGATATTCTGAAAAAAAAGGGAAGGCGATTTCACCGGGTGCTCTTCCATGAACTGACAAAGACCGCCATTCGGGAAGCCATGGCATCTCCTGAAGCTTTGAATGCCGATAAATATGAAGCCCAGCAGGCGCGAAGAATTCTGGACCGGCTGGTGGGTTACCAGGTATCTCCGCTGTTGTGGCGAAAAGTAAAGGGCGGCTTGAGTGCCGGAAGGGTCCAATCGGTGGCGCTGCGCATTATTTGCGAGAGAGAAAGGGCCATACATGCCTTTGATCCGGTAGAGTACTGGTCCATTACCGCCCATCTTGAAGCAGAATCGCCCCCTCCCTTCACGGCAAAGCTGGTGAAGGAAAAGGGGGAAAAGATACAAATTTCGGATGAAGCATCGGCAACCCATATTCTTGATGAACTGTCCGGGGTTCCCATGGTTGTGGACAAGGTGGTCAAGAAGACCGTCAAACGGAACCCGCTGCCTCCGTTTACAACCAGCAAGCTACAGCAGGAAGCGATCCGGAAACTGAAATTTTCGGCAAAGAAAACCATGATGGTCGCCCAGCAGCTTTATGAAGGGATCGACCTCGGCCCGGGAGAGCCCATCGGACTCATCACCTATATGCGTACGGATTCCACCCGCATATCCATGGAATCGGCTCAAGAAGCCCTTCGGTGGATCAAGGAGAAGTATGGTGAAGACTATTCGCTTCCAAAACCGAGATTTTTCAAGAACCGGAAAAAGGTTCAGGATGCCCATGAGGCCATTCGCCCCACCTCGGTTTATCATACCCCTGATGAGGTGGCGCCCTATCTGAGTAACGATCAGCTGAGGCTATACCGACTGATCTGGCAACGCTTCGTGGCCTCTCAGATGAAAGAAGCCCTCATTAATCAAAACTCGGTAGCCATCAAGGCCGGAGTCTACATTTTCAATGCCAGCGGTTCCAGCGTGAAATTTCAGGGGTTCATGACCGTTTACATGACCGCAGATGACGAAATCGAAAATGAAAAGCGAAAAGATCTGCTACCGGATTTGGTGGAAGGGATGATCCTGAAGCTGAATCAACTGGATCCCAAACAGCATTTCACCCAGCCACCCCCAAGGTTTTCTGAAGCCTCATTGGTCAAAGAGCTCGAGGAAAACGGAATCGGAAGGCCCAGCACCTATGCGGCAATTCTCTCCACCATCAGGGAAAAGGGTTATGTAAATTTTCTGAAAGGATATTTCCGGCCGAGTGAGCTCGGATTCATTGTCAATGATCTGCTGGTGCAAAATTTTCCCGATATTTTCAACGTAGAATTTACAGCCAGGATGGAAGAGAGTTTAGACCGCATCGAATCTTCCGAAACCGCCGCCATCGAAGTGTTGAGCGAGTTTTATGATCCCTTTAAAAAGGAACTGGATTCAGCAGAGACGGGAATGCTCAGTATGAAAGGGATCGGTTTTCCTACGGGACTCAACTGTCCCAAGTGCAGCAAGGAGCTGTCCATTAAGGTCGGTAAAAACGGCCCGTTTCTCGCCTGCAGCGGTTATCCGGAATGTAACTACTCGCGGGATTATGCACGGGATGAAAAAGGAAACGTTCAGCCGATTGAACTGCCGGTGGACGAGGAATCCGATATAACGTGCGAAAAATGCGAAAATCCCATGGTCATCAAACAGGGAAAATATGGAAAATTCCTGGCCTGCAGCAAATATCCGGATTGCAAGCATACCCAATCTTTAAACGGCAATGGTTCAGGAGAAGATACCGGTGTTAACTGCCCGGTTGAAGACTGCGATGGTAATCTCATTCAGAAACATTCCAGGCGCGGCAAGATCTTCTTCGGATGCAATCGATTTCCCCGATGTGATTATGCCACCTGGGACAAACCGGTTCCCCACCCGTGCTCGAAATGCGGTGCCGCTTTTTTGGTGGAAAAATCTACAAAGAAAAAGGGTACGTACTACACCTGCCTCACCAAGGGATGTGATTTCCAGGCAGATCGTTTGTAGACTTTGGATTCACTTTCATTCATACGAGTTTCAAATACTCCCGCACTATCAACGCAGCGGTGGTTCCTTCTCCGGCAGCACTGGATACCTGCTTTGTGCTCTTATCTCGAACATCTCCTGCGGCAAAAACACCCGGCAGGCTTGTTTCAAGTAAAAATGGGTCCCTTTTGTCAAACCCTTCAGACCGAGGCCCCGTATGGTGCAGATCGTGTCCGGTTATAATGAAACCCCATTCATCAAGCTTCATCCCGCTTCCTGTTAAAAAGCCGGTGTTAGGGTCCAGCCCGATAAATATAAACGCACCGTCCACAGGCAGTTCTCTCCGATCTCCGGTCTGGTTGTTGATAATACGAAGGGCGGATAATTTGCTTTCTTTACCGATGAATTCCTCCACCTCCGTGTTCCATCGAACCTCTATCTTGGGGTTTCCCAAAACGCTTTCCTGAATAATCTGTGTGGCTTTGAAATGATCGCTTCGGGCAAGAATCGTGACTTTCTCTGCAAACTTCGTCAGCAGCAAGCTCTCTTCGGTAGCGCTGTTTCCACCGCCGATGACCGCTACTTCTCTTCCTTTGTAGAACGGGCCGTCACAGGTGGCGCAGAAATGGACACCGGCACCGATATAGTCACTTTCACCGGGAACATCTAACCGCCGGTAATGGCTTCCGGTGGCAATAATGACGGCACGGGCGCTGTATTCCCTGCCGTCGCCGGTTTTCACGCAATGATAGTTTTCATTTCGATGCAAACCGACCACATCCTGGGCCTGAAGCAGTTCAACACCGAATCTTTCAGCCTGTCGCCGCAAGCGTTCGGAAAATTCGATGCCGGCCACACCATCCGGAAAACCGGGCATGTTGTCCAGTTTCTCCGTGCCGGCTGCCTGCCCGCCAAATGCGGCACGCTCGATAACCAATGTTTCAATGGATTCCCGTGCGGTGTACAAAGCAGCGGTCAGTCCGGCAGGACCTCCGCCGAGGACAATCAAATCATAATGGCTCCGACTGGCACTTGTCTTGAGTCTCAGCTTTTTTGCAAGCTCGGCATTGGTGGGCTCAACTAAGAATGAACCGTCTTCAAAGGTAATGGTGGGAATAATCCGCTTTCCATTATTCTGCTCAATAACGAATGCCTCGGCATCTTTATCTTCTTCGATATCCACCCATCTGTATGGAATCTGGTGCTCACCTAAAAACTGCTTGCTTTGGCGGCAATCCGGACACCAATGGGCGCCGTATACGGTTATTTCAGAAGATTCCATGGCTCATCCCTTCTAATGTTTTATGGTTTTGTAAAAAGGCCAAGTTGCTTACCGGAATA
>CAYSUA010000397.1:3796-6076 GCA_964433795.1 uncultured Desulfobacteraceae bacterium
GGCTTATCTCTTCTTTGGATTATCTTCAAAGCCGACATGGCTCATCTTGCGGTTTCTATATAACAAGTTAATGTTATTCCTTTGAACTGCTTACCACCGGGGGGGTCGGCTGTTCATTGACCAGCAGTTGAAAAACATCCGGTCTGGCATAATGACCGGCCACATCGAAATCGTACTTGCCCTGGGCAACCTCTCCCATATCCAGTTCGGCGTAAAGTATCCCTTCTTCATTGTACAAGGGGCCGGCGAGAACCTCTCCAAGAGGTGAGATGATGGTGCTGCCCCCGCGACAGATGATATCTTCACAATCATCCAATTCTTCCAACCCTTCCAAATTACTGGGATAATCGCTTTTTTTAACGAATTGATTGCAACCCAACACAAAACACCTTCCTTCACAGGCGATATGTTCGAGCGTCGATTGCCAGGTATCCCGACAATCTGCAGTGGGTGCCAAATAAATTTCAACGCCTTTGCTGTACATGGCCATACGGGCCAGCGGCATATAGTTCTCCCAGCAAATGAGTCCACCGACCCTTCCGAATTCCGTGTTAAAGGCCGGCAGAGTGCTTCCGTCACCTGCTCCCCAGATCAATCGTTCCGAAGCGGTGGGCATGAGTTTGCGGTGTTTTCCAAGAAGCCGCCCTTCAGGACCGAAATAGAGCAATGTGCAATATAACGTTCCCCGACTGAATTCCGCATCCCGCTCGATGACGCCGATGGCAACATAGGTTTCCGTTTCTCGAGCAACCTCCCCTATTCGCTCGATGGTTTCGCCGGGTATTTCAACCGCACCCTCAAAATAGCGTTGAAAGGTGCGCCTCCCGGATGCGGTTCGCCCGCCCACCACCGCTCCAAAGGTGAGTCCCCGGGGATACGCCGGGATAAAGGCTTCCGGAAATAGAATCAATTTTGCCCCTTGATCGGCTGCTTCCCGGGCTAACCGGCATGTTTTTTCCACTGTGGCGTCTCTGTCAAATAAGACCGGAGACGCCTGGACCACGGCAACATTTACTTTTCTCGCTTTCTCATTCATCTTAATCCTCATGAAATAAGGTGGGGGTTGATGTTTATGGAATGATCGGATGATAAAGACGCCCTCTTGAAATGTCAACCCGGAGCATTTTGAACAGAATACGTGACCACAAGGATAAATTAGCCACAGACCCACACAGACATACATAGACGTTTATCCATTTTTTTCTTTTGCCGACGTGGGAAAAAGAAAAAGAGCCGTCATAAAAAGGAAATTCCTATACCATCAAGTTACGCCAAATTTTTGACAAACTAATTGATATTACAACTTAGGTTAAGCGGTTCAGAAGATAGTTATGTACTTAAGGATAAATCCAGGTTGCCGATAGTAATTAATAGACCTTATTATATTCATCTGTTTGTGCAACTGTTTTATGTAATTCCTCGCAAAGTCATCAAGGCGTTTCACAAGCGGATAAAGAAAGCGTTTAGGTCAATTCAAACATAGGAACCCGTTAATGAGCCGACCCCACAAGATCGTTGAAACAGAAAGAAACCTCATCAACCTGCTCGAGGCTTGCAAAGCAAACAAAACTGTATTTGAAGCTAAAGATGCACAACAAAACCTCTTCAGCCTGGGTCTTGAAAAAATATTGTATCCTGACCAATCTGAAGTCGGACCCAAGGACTCTGATGATAATCACCATATCCTGACCTGTTTCAAACCTCTGCAGCAAGGATCTTCGGAACTGCGTTTGAACTGGCAGTACACCTTTTCTTTCCTTGATGACGGCAACACCTATTCTTTTGATGGTATCCTTTTAGACGGCGAGCCGAACAATTTTCTACTCACATTCAAATTGAAGGATGAAGTCTACAGGCTCGAAAGCCGCCGTTCTCAAAGAGTTTCCACTGAAAACCTGAATCGGGTGTCGGCTGAGATAGAAAAAAAGGCCTACCGTGTGATCAATCTCAGTATAGGCGGTGTCGGTATCCTCATTCCGAAATCGGACGCTTTTCAAATCGGTCAGGAATTAACCTTCAAGCTTCTATACGAAGATCAAATATTTTACGCCACCGGCACCATTAAACATATCGCTCCGCTTTCAGGAGATGAATTCCTCTGCGGGATTGCGCTCACCTATCACAACGAAGAAAGCATACAGCATATCCGTAAATTCATTCAGGAAGCTCACTGAAACAAGAATAATAAAATGCGGTTATGCACTAAGCCCAAGTTGCTTACAGGCATAGGCTTTGGAGGTGAGCCGATTCGTGCGCGTGTGACTGTCTGAGTGTATTAGT
>CAYSUA010000398.1:0-6076 GCA_964433795.1 uncultured Desulfobacteraceae bacterium
CGGAGATGTGACCCCGGTTCCGGAGTGCCTGGAAGATATTACTCAAGACCTTGGCGACTGCAAGCGATGCCGGCTCTCAGAGAACCGGTACAGAATCGTATTCGGCACGGGAAACCCCGACGCCAGACTGATGTTTGTGGGTGAAGGCCCGGGTTCTGAAGAGGATCAACAGGGAGAGCCGTTTGTTGGCGCCGCCGGGCAACTGCTCATAAAGATTATAGCGGCCATCAAACACACCCGTGATGAGGTCTACATCTGTAACATTATCAAGTGCCGCCCGCCCGGAAATCGGAATCCGGAACCGGATGAGATTGAAACCTGCCTCCCGTTTCTGAGGCGGCAGGTGCTGGCGGTACAACCGGAGTTTATTGTTGCCCTGGGCGCTGTTGCCGCTCAGACACTCCTTGATACAAATCTGCCCATTTCGAGACTGAGGGGCCGATTTCATGAATATCTGGGCATCAAGGTGATGCCCACGTACCATCCGGCATATCTTCTTCGAAACGCTGAGAGGAAGCGAGATGTTTGGGAGGATATGAAGAAGCTGATGAAGGAAATGGGAATCGAGTAACGCATGGGTATCGATA
Source organism: uncultured Desulfobacteraceae bacterium (assembly GCA_964433795.1). Lineage (GTDB taxonomy): Bacteria > Desulfobacterota > Desulfobacteria > Desulfobacterales > SURF-15 > DUZK01. The sequence goes on from CAYSUA010000398.1 coordinate 588, forward strand.
TGAAAAAGCGTCTCGGATTGTTAATGATCGCGGGGGGAGTGGCACTATGCACCTTCCTCATTCTTACCGGTTACAGGATGGCGGTGGCGGCGGATCGTTCCGTATATCTCATCACCGTATCCGATGCCATCAGCCCGGGAACCGCCGACTATATTAAAAGCGGTATCCAAAAGGCATCGGATGCCGGTGCGGCTTGCATCATTATCGAGTTGGACACCCCCGGCGGACTGGCCGAATCCATGCGGCATATTGTCATGGCAATATACGCCAGCAAGATCCCGGTAGCGGTATACGTCTCCCCCAGTGGTGCCAGGGCCGCATCTGCAGGGGTCATGATTACCCTTGCCGGTGATATCGCCGCCATGGCTCCGGCGACCAATATCGGGGCTGCAAGCCCGGTGGGTCTGGGGGGCAAACAGATCAACAAAACCATGTCCAAGAAGATCATCAATGACATGGTGGCCTTTACCAAAGGTATTGCCAAAAAACGGGGCCGGAACATGACCTGGGCGGAAAAGGCGGTCCGGGAGAGTGTGTCCGTCACGGAGACCGAGGCATTAAAGCTAAATATTATCGATATCATTGCCACAGACATCGATGACCTGATCCGCCAGATGAACGGTCGGGAAATCAAGGAGAAAGGGGTGCTGGATTTAAACCGCGTTCAGAAAATAAGAATTAAGGAAACCCTCAGAACCAAGGTCTTGAAGACCATCAGCAATCCCAATATCGCCTATATCCTGCTCCTTATCGGATTGGCCGGTTTGTACTTTGAATTTTCACACCCCGGGGCGATATTTCCGGGGGTTCTCGGGGGGATCTCCCTGGTTTTAGCCTTTTTTGCCCTGCAAACCCTTCCGGTGAACTATGCCGGCGTCATTTTGATTATTCTTGCCATCATCTTCTTTATCATGGAGATGAAAATCACTTCCTACGGCCTGCTGAGCATTGCCGGCATTGTCTCTTTGCTGTTGGGATCCATCATGCTCTTTGATACGGGTGATCCGAACATGAGGGTATCCTGGCATGTACTGATACCCACTCTGATTGTAATTTCGGGTTTTTTCGTCTTTGTGGCCGGTCTTGTATTCAAATCTCAGGTCACCACACCGCGGACCGGTGCCGCCGGTATTGTCGGTGAGGTGGGAATCGTAAAAAAAGCTATTATGCCGGATGGAAAGATCCTGATCCATGGGGAGCTGTGGAACGCCACTGCAAAAGAATCGATATCCGAGGGAACCCGGGTTCGGGTGTTGAACCTTGAAAATCTCGTTCTAGAGGTTGAACCGTTGGATTAGCGGAAAGGAGATAAACATGATTACTACCATAACGATTATCGTTTTAGCCGTTCTGTTTCTTTCTTCAGCCATTCGAATCCTGAATGAATACGAACGCGGGGTCATATTTCGACTGGGCCGTGTCATAAAGGCCAAAGGGCCCGGACTCATCATCCTGATTCCGCTGATTGATAAGTTGGTGAAGGTGAGTCTGCGGCTTGTGGCCATGGATGTGGATCCCCAGGATGTGATTACTCGGGATAATGTGTCCGTGAAAGTGAATGCGGTCATCTATTTTCGAGTCATCGAACCGGTGAAAGCAATTATCGAAGTTGAAAACTATCAATATGCCATGTCTCAATTGGCCCAGACAACGCTAAGGAGTGTATGCGGTCAGGCGGAACTGGATGAGCTGCTGTCTGCACGGGAAAAGATCAACGCCGAGCTCCAGGAAATATTGGACACCCACACCGACCCTTGGGGGATTAAGGTGGCCACAGTTGAACTGAAACATATCGATTTGCCTTCGGAGATGCAGAGAGCCATGGCCAAACAGGCGGAGGCCGAGAGAGAGCGGCGAGCAAAAATCATCAATGCCGAAGGTGAATTTCAGGCGTCGGAGAAACTGGCAGAGGCCGCACAAATCATCCAGGCGCATCCGGTGGCCCTTCAGCTCCGTTATCTTCAGACCATGCGGGAGATGGCTTCCGAAAACAATTCAACGCTCATAATGCCGTTTCCCATGGAACTGGTTCGGCCGCTGATATCATTGTTCGATAAAGATAAATAGGCCGCTGATTGTCGGGGTTCGATATCGGATTCGGCTACTCGGCTGTTGACAAGACGAGACAAAATCGATTAAACATACGCCAACACGAACCACAAACCCATTGAGGGCGGGGGCTCATCCGAGCCTCCGTTTGTGCTTTTCAATGAGGCATTTGAAAGGAGATGATTGAGTTATGGCAGATCAGGAAGAAAAAGAAAAACCATTGGAGAAAATGACGGCCAAGGAGTTGCGGGAAGTCGCCAAAGAAATCCCTCAAATCACCGGCGTGCACGGCAAGAATAAGGCGGAACTTGTTTCTGCCATCAAGGACGCCAGGGGCATTGTAGAAGAAAAAAAGAAATCGGATGCGTCTGTGAGAGATCTCAAACTTAAGATCAAATCATTGAAAGCCGATCGTGATGCCGCCCTTGAAGCCAAAGATAGAAAAAAGGCAAGCATTTCTCGCAGACGGATTTCCCGTCTTAAGAAAAGGACGCGACGGGCCGCTTAAAACGGGAAACAGAGATGGGTATGGTTTTTAAGGAAGAGGAACACGGAACATGGACGGCTAAAGGCGATCAGCAGATTTTGGATTCGATTCCAACCCTGAAGATCGACCCGGCTGCCGTGGCATTCGATATTGACAGTGTATTTGCAGATACCATGTCTTTGTTTCTTGATATTGCCGAAAACCAATATCAGATTTCCGGGATTCGATACGAGGATCTCACCACTTACAATTTAGCGGAATGCATAAAAGCCGATCCGGCGGTATTGGATTCGATTCTGGGTCGGATTTTAGACGGAAGGTATTCAGCTCCGCTAAAGCCCATGGATGGTGCACCCGAGGTAATCGCTCGGTTGGGAACATATCATCGTCCGATACTTTTTGTTACGGCCCGTCCCTATCCCGGGCCCATCGATAAGTGGATGAAAAAGACAATTCCATTGGAAGAATCTGCAATAGAAATCATCACCACAGGTTCGTATGAAGGAAAAGTCGATGTATTGCTCCAGAGGGGGATTTCCTATTTTGTGGAAGACCGACTGGAAACCTGTTTTTCCTTACACAGTGTCGGTGTGACTCCCATCGTGTTTAAACAACCATGGAACCGGAAAAAACACCCCTTTCTGGAAGTCGGCAACTGGAAAGAGCTTGAATCGTTATTTTACTTTGGATGATGTCTATCAATATCTTCGATTTGGTAAAAGATTTTATCGATTCCTTATCCTCCGAGAAAGGATACTCGGACCATACCTGTCGTGCATATCAAAATGATCTAAGGGAGTTTTGCCGATATTTAAACCAGAAATTCGATTCCATTCAGCCCGATGCGATCGACCCCTTGATCATTCGGGAATATCTCGGATATCTGCACGGAAAGAACAAAAAGGTTACCATCGCCCGGAAACTTTCGGCCGTGCGCTCGTTTTTTCGTTATCTGGTTAAAAGAGGCCTGATTTCCGATAATCCCGCTGATCTCATCCTTACGCCGAAACAGGAGAAGCACATACCGGAGTATCTTTCGGTTGACGGTATGTTTCACCTGCTGGATCAGATCAAAACCGATACATTATTGGATTTTAGGAATCGTGCCATTTTCGAAACTATTTACTCCAGCGGTGTTCGCGTATCCGAAGTTTCGGGTATCAATGTTTCGGATGTGGATTTCAAAACCGGTTTGATCCGTGTATTGGGGAAGGGGAGAAAAGAGCGCCTGGTTCCGGTGGGAGAAAAGGCGTTGAATTCCATCCGGGCATACCGCAAACGGCTGTTGGAAGAAACCGGGGATTCCGGGGACCCATCCCTGTTTGAAAAGGGCGCTCCCCTGTTTCTCAATAAAAACAGAGGCAGGCTTTCAACACGGTCCATTGCCCGGATTCTGGACAAAATTGCAAAGGCATGCGGCATTCCCACGCCGGTATCGCCCCATGTACTGCGACACTCCTTTGCAACTCACATGCTTGATGCCGGCGCAGATCTTAAAGTGATACAAGAGATATTGGGGCATAAGAGTCTATCCACGACCCAGAAATATACCCATGTCAGTATTAATCGGTTGATGGAGACGTATGATAAGGCGCATCCTAGAAAATGAAAATTGTGAAATTGAATATTGATGGTCTAATAAAAATTTGAAAAGCGATTTTCTTGCGAGAGTATATAGTATTTGGTGTTTAGTGTTTAGTACTCCAATAGATTGATATCATTATGTATAATTTAAACCAAACACTAAATACAAAACACTAAACACTTGATGAATTCGATTTCCTACGAATTCGACAATTTGATTATAAGAAAATGGTGATACGATGATGAAACCGATTCATGGTACTACGATCCTTGCAGTGAGACGTAAAGGAAAGCTGGCTGTTGCCGGCGACGGCCAGGTGACGTTAAGTGATACGGTATTAAAGCATCATGCGGTTAAGGTCAGAAAGATTTATCATGATAATATCATTGTCGGTTTTGCCGGCGCCACGGCTGATGCCCTGAACCTTTTTGACCGGTTTGAAGCAAAACTGGAACAATACAACGGAAATCTAACCCGCTCAGCCGTTGAACTGGCCAAGGATTGGCGATCCGATAAGTATTTAAGGAGGCTGGAAGCGTTGATGGTGACCGCAGACAGCGACAACATGTACCTGATCTCCGGAAACGGGGATGTCATCGAACCGGATGAAGATATCATTGCCATCGGCTCCGGCAGTGTGGGAGCCAGGGCAGCGGCAACAGCCATGATGAGACACACGGATATGGAAGCACGTCATATTGTTGAAGGGGCCATGAAGATTGCGGCATCCATTTGTGTCTATACCAATGAATCCATAACCGTTGAGGAAATATGAGTGACTTAAAACCGTCAGAAATTGTCAAGGAACTGGATAAATATATCATCGGGCAGGACAACGCCAAACGATCGGTTGCCATTGCACTAAGAAACCGTTGGCGCAGGCGGCAGGTGCCTGAAGATCTCAGAGATGAAATCGCACCCAAAAACATCATATTGATCGGTCCCACCGGCGTGGGGAAGACTGAAATCTCCAGACGGCTTTCACGACTGACCGACTCCCCCTTTATTAAAGTGGAAGCGTCCAAATTTACCGAGGTGGGATATGTAGGCCGGGACGTGGAGTCCATGATTCGGGATATTGTGGAGTTGACGGTAAACATACTTAAATCTAGAGAATATGAAACCGTCAAAGATAAGGCGTGGCGGAATGCGGAAGAGCGGATGCTCGATCTTCTGCTCCCTAAACCCACCACCTCACAGCTTCAAATAACTGAAGAAATCGCTGCTCCTGCTGTGGAAAGCATGGAAGAAAGCCAGCCGTCCACCCGGGAAAAACTCAGGGGCCTGTTGCGGGGAGGAAAACTTTCCGAACGATATGTGGATCTTGATGTGTCGGATCGTTCCGCACCCATGGTTGAGATTTTTTCA